>JBMOEQ010000001.1:0-56090 GCA_049314655.1 Ferruginibacter sp.
ATTGAGGCTGAAATATTGGAAGTTCCAGAGGTAACAATTGCAAGTTATACATTAGAAAATGTACCTACTTTGTTGGCAAATGAAACTAATGCAGAATCTGAATTTGAAGACGGCGTAATTGGTATTGGTTTGCAGTCAAGATTTAATTTCATAATAGACTATCCAAATGGCAAAATGTACTTAAAACCAAGCAAATATTATAATGACTCGTTTAAAAAAAAAGATAACACTGATGTGAATTTAATTGTTGGACTTTCAATAGCAGTATTACTTTTAGGTGGACTTTTCATTATGTATAAAAGAAGAAAAAATCATACTACAATCATATAAATTAATTCAGAAAAGAACATGAAGAATATAAAAACTTACTTACTACTAATCACAATAATTCCGACTTTTATGATTTCGTGTAGTTCAACAAAAAAAACCTATTCTATTACTAAAAACTACAAACCCGATGACCCTCAACTTTATGAAACAATTGTAAAATTAGACAGCATTTTTTTTGGTGCTTACAATACCTGTAATTCTAATCTTGAAAAATACGGTTCTTTTTTCTCTGAAAACATTGAATTTTACCACGACAAAGGCGGTTTAATGACTTCAAAACAAGAATTAATTGATGCTACAAAAAGAAACATTTGTGGTAAAGTAACAAGAGAACTTGTAAAAGGAAGTATTGAAGTATATCCAATAAAAGATTTTGGAGCAATTGAAATTGGGTTGCACAAATTCCATAATAATCAAGAGCCAGTGGGTACACCCTCAAATGTTGGGCGGTTTATGATTATTTGGGAAAACAAAAATAATGATTGGAAAATAAGCCGAGTTGTAAGCCTGCATTAAAATTGTCGAAAAATATATAATGAAAAAATTATTAATCATCTGTTTTATACTATTCAAAATTAGTCCTGTTACTGCACAAGACGGTAATCTAGTATCGCCTAAAATTGCAAATAAACATTCGCTTACTTATAAAGAATTGAAAGAATATGAAGGACTTTATCAGTACATTAATAACACAACGCTGAAAATTGCGGCATCACCAATAGACACTACATTACTTTGCATTATTAACGAGAGCAGATACCCATTTACTACAATAAGCAAAGACATATTTTTAAATCCAGTAAAAGATAGCGTTGTCTTTTTAAGGAATAACCTAAATAAAGTAATAGGCTATAAATCAGGAAAAGATACTTTTAATTTATTGCCGCAAAAAGTAAGTTTCCCAAAACAAATGTGGTATCCAAAACTTAATGTTCCTAAAAATTACATCTATTCTTACCAACAACCCAAGAATGACAATGACGGCTTGAAAACAGGCAATTTAGAAAACACAGGATTAAACAAGGAACTACTCAGCGAAATGGTGCAAAAAATCGTTGATGGCACTTATCCTAATGTTCATAGCGTTTTGATAATAAAAGATGGCAAGTTGGTTTTTGAAGAATATTTTTATGAACATGATAAAAATAAACTTCACGAACTTCGTTCAGCAACCAAAAGTTTCATTTCGGCACTCACAGGTATTGCCATTCAAAACGGTTATATTAAAAATAAAAATGAAAAAGTGCTGCTATATTTTCCTGAATACAATTTTAAAAATAATTTAGATTTAAAAAAGCAAATCACTATTGAAAACTTATTGACCAATCAAAGCGGACTTGATTGTGATGTTTATAATCCAAAAGCAGTAGGAAATGAATCTCAAATGGCTTACGAAAATGATTGGATTCAATATTCACTTGACTTGCCTATGATAGATAGTGCAGGCGGAATAGGTCAATATTGTTCGAGTAACCCAATCATAATGGGTAGAATTATTGAAAAAGCAACAAAAATGATTTTGCCAGAATTTGCAAAACAAACGCTTTTTAAAGGAATTGGAATTAAAAATTATAATTGGCAGTTCAAACCAGACCGATCAAGTGGAGAAACGTTTTGTCAATTAAATTTGAGGTCAAGAGATATGGCAAAATTTGGTTTATTATACCTCAACAAGGGCTTGTGGAATGGGAAACAAGTAATTTCAAAAGAATGGGTGGAGCAATCGTTAGATAAACATTCCGTAATTGCAGGGCTTGATTACGGTTATTTATGGTGGACAAAATATTTAGATGCAAACGGAGTGAGATATTATGGAAAATTGGCACAAGGAAATGGCGGACAAAAAATTTATATTTTCAAAGAACTAAATTTGGTTACAGTAATTACAGCAGGGCATTACAATATGCAATCGTCAAGTAACGAGCTCAATGCAAAATATATTTTGCCTGCGTTTAACAAAAAATGAAAGTACAAATGGAGCTTCAACCTATAGAATTAAATGTTGACAAGTCGAACGAAATGTATGCCTCGTCTAACTGCCAAGAATTAATAAATTCTATGAACGAATTTTATCCAAAAATTGGGTTCAACAAACCATGGGTTGGATATTTCGTTTTAAACAATAATCAAGTTGTAGGGACTGGTGGTTTCACAGGACAGCCTAAAGATGGGAAAGTTGAAATTGCATATTGGACATTTAAAGAATTTGAACAACAAGGAATAGCTTCTTTCGTTTGTCAACAACTTATTAAAATAGCAAGAGCTACCAATCCAGATATAATAATAACAGCTAAAACAGCACCCGAACATAACCCTTCAACAAAAATTTTACAGCATAACAGATTTACATTTACCGAAATAGTAAATGATGATGAAATTGGCGACGCTTGGCTATGGACTCTTGAGAAATGAAAATTAACCAACGAGAAGAAAACTTAACTACAAACAGCGGCAATTAATAAAATTGGTACTTAACAAAGTTACATCGACATCAATTGACATCTACTCTATAACAAATTTGTACCCCCTACCATGTACATTAATAAATTTAATAGAATTATCGTCGCTTAATTTCTTACGTAATTTAGATACCAATACATCCACATTTCTACTGATTACAACTATACCATTATCTTCCCAAATTTCTTTCATCAGTTTTTCCCTTTCTACAATTTGATTGATATTGTCTGCAAATATTTTTAGTGCTTTTGATTCATTATCAGATAGTGTAATACTTTTATGCCCAATTTTAAGAACATTATTTTCTGTGTAAAATTGATAATTCCCTAATGGCATATATTCATTATTATCAAAGATCGATGCTGGCACTTCTTTTTTCAGAAACTTATCTTTCATATAAAAACCAACAATACTTAATGGAATAATCAATAGCAACAACCAAAAGAAATTAAATTGGGCTTTCTGCAAAAATTCAATTTCAATAACATAACAACCCACTTCCAACTTACGGCCCCTGCACGGTGTTAAATCGCCGGTATGGCTATTTATTTCGAATGCAAAAACAGCTTCCTTTTGATTACAACTCCTCAGATTCACTATATAATCTTTTGATTGCGCATTGTTTTGAAATGTTCGTTGAATTAAATTAATGAGTGTATCTGATATAAAACCAAAATCATTTTGAAAAGAAATTTGGTATTTATGTTCATCTATTTTCTTAACCGGCATCACCCTAGAAGAAGAATCTTTCGCTGAAAGCAACAATTGATGTCCTATATTACGCAATACCACTTCCAAATGATTTGGAGGAATCTGCTGTTGTTTATTATTAAATGCAAAAACAGTAATCAAAATACCAACTACTATAATTGAAGATCCAAAAAGAATAAATCGCTTCATATGTGCAAAATTATCAATTACACAGCAGTTTAAGGATATTTACAAACGTTTTACACTTGTTTTACATCTTTTTACTACTAAAAAGCTGCCCAATAATTGGCACCGGATATCTTTACTTTATTATTTCACCAAATCAATTAAAGTTATGAAGTTTATCTATCCCCTAGTTTTTTTGTGGTCCATCCCTGTTATTTCGACGCTCCTTTTTCAACCCTTCTCTTCCTGTAACCAGGAGGTAAAATTGGCACCGTCTTCCCTTACAGATAGTGTGTTAATGCAAAAACGAGAAAAGTCTGGAGTAGCAAACATCGTTTTAAAATCCACTGATAATGGACAATCATGGCAGAACATTAGCGAAGGACTACCCAAACCTGTGCAGCAAATAAGTGCTGACGGCATAAATATTCTTTTTGCAGATGACGCTGGACTCTGGTTCTCTGCTGCGGATGGGATTTATCACAATAAATCAAATACTAAAGGTCCTTTTTGGGAAAAAGAGACTATTCCCGAAAATCATACCAGTATTGCACCCGGAAAGACAGGGATATATGCTTACAATTACGGAGGTGCAGGAATTTTTCACAAAACAAACGGATCGAGTGTGTGGACGCCGGTATTCCCCAATTTCAAGGAAAACAGCATATTCAACGTTTTTGAAACTGCCGATGGTACAATTTTTATTGGGACTTACAGGGGGCTTTTCAAATCTACGAACAATGGAAAATCATGGAAACAACTGCCCATAGGAGGCGGTGGTAAAATAATAGAATCAAATGGTGTACTCCTTGCTACTAACGAAGCCGGTATATTAAGATCAACCGATGATGGTGAAAACTGGGCTGTGGTGATCGGTGAAGAAGGTGTGGGCATCGATGTAGAACGCATCGAAGGCGGATTCGCTGCTATTAATTACAGTACAGCCGCAAAAACCAGAAGAATAAGAACATCGTACGACGGCGGCAAAACCTGGAAACCCATTGATGTAGGATTCCCGGGGCAAACTATAATAGACAATATATGGATACGAAATAATGAAGATCAGCTGGCACAAGGCAATGTCGACTCTAATTGGCATGCTAAAGAAGCTCCCCATCCTCAGCTAGAGTACAAAACCACAATCATCCAAGTGGGTGAAAACTTTTTTTGTGGTCATACTAACGGCATTTACAGGTCATCAGATAAGGGTAAAACATGGAAACTGGTACGTTGTGCTGAAGAAGGAAAGATGTTTAAATTATTTGTTTCCGGCAATGTAATTTATGCAATACAAACGGCGGCACATTGTTAAACCAGCTTAAAACTAAATAATAAAAAAAATAGTTAGATTATTTGTACGAATAGTTTTGTAACACCTTCCAGTTTTTCCATCTAATTGTCATAAACAAAAAAATATGAAAATGACAACTTTAGAAAATTGGATTATGTTATCAATATTTGCAGTAAATGTTTCGGCTTGCGGTGCCGAAACATTTAATTATTCTAATAACGTTAAAAACTTTGCTAAAAGCGATACTTCCGCACTCACAACCTTAACAATTACAAAAGTGAAGAAGCCTTGGTATGCTTGGAAGGGCTTGGTTGTGGGTAAGATGAAAAAGTCATTTCCAGAATATTCTGCTGTAAAAGGATTGGAACACAAATACTATTCCTTTACAGAAGATCACCATTATTTTGGTGGCGTTTATCTTTGGAAATCTGAACAAGATGCTAAAAATTGGTTCAATCAGGCTTGGTTTGATAGAACAGAAAAAAAATATGGAGAAAAAGGCATCGTGCAAAGTTTTCAAATTCAGCACATAAAAACAATTTCTATTCCACCAAAAAATGAAGGCCATTATTATGCGGTATTATCGTATTCAAAACATACATCAAATGACTTTAATGCCAACACAAAAGGCCTGTTTCAAATAATTGAATTGACAGATTCAAATCAAAAACGCTGTTACCTAACTGTTTGGGAGAATATGAAAATGGCTCGTTCCTTTTTCAATTCTAACGCATTTGATAATGAATATTATGAAGTGCCACTGGTATTAAATAATGGAAAATGAAAACAATTCTAAAAATAGTTGCATCTTCTGATTTAGTAGCAAGGCAATATCATCCAAGAAAGTAGACGAAAAGATATTTTAAGCTATATCCAACAAAAAGAAATGTCGAGGTATTCGGTTGGTAACATTCAATCGCTTATGTTGAATAATTTTAGACAAATACTACCTTTAAATTCTTTGTTGAATAAAAAAATAAAGAATTAAAAAATAATAAAGCATGTTTAGTGAAAAATATAACCCAAATCTTGACGTTGAATTAATTAAAGAGTCAGTTGCGGGGAATAAAACTTCTTTGGAGAGACTAATTCATATTCATCAAGATTATATCTATAACATTTCCCTGAAACTGTTTTCAAATCCTGACGACGCCCTAGATGCAACACAAGAAATCTTGATAAAAGTTATTACATCATTAAAGACATTTAAAGGAGAAAGCCAGTTTCGTACATGGTTATATAGAATAGCATTGAATCATTTTCTCAACACACCTAAACAGAAAATGGAACTTTTATTAGAGCTTAATTCATCCCATTATTCTGGTTTTTCTGATGAGATTGAAAAAGATGAAATAAACGAAGAAGAAATCGAGGAAGTGAGACTTCTATGTTCAACTGCCATGTTGATGTGCCTTAACAGAGAACAGCGATTGCTCTATATCATTGGCGAAATCTTTGGAGCAGATCATAATTTGGGTGCAGAACTTTTTGATCTTACACCTGCAAATTATCGTGTAAAATTGCATCGTGCAAAATCTGATTTACTAAGTTTTGTTTCAGGTAAATGTGGCATTATTAATCCCAATAATTCTTGCAGATGCCCAAAGAAAGCAAGAACCTTGATAGAGAAAGGCATTGTAGATAAAAATGATTTAAAATTTAATTCAGATTATTCAAAAAAGATTAATGAAATTGTTGTAAGTCAAAAAAATGAATTAAGCGACAAGATTCAATTACAGCTTCAAGGATTATTTAAAGATAGTCCATTCCAAATCAAAGCAGAGCTTGATCAACTGGTTAATGAAATTGTACAATAAAATACTAAAAAAAGAAAAATGAACTAAGAGAACAAAGGATAATCTCTTAAAAAATATACCTATTGTAGAAACTTGACCTCATGTAAGCTTCTCGTTATTAGGCCGAGATAGCTTAGAGTTAAAACACTTTTTTTACCTCAAATATTTTAGTGAAATTTAACCTGATGTTTTTACAGGTTATTTTAGTATGTTTAGTAACAAACTAAGACAAATACACAGCATCTTTTGTCTCACTTTTAAAAGAACTCCCCCAACGGATTAAATTGATTTATGAAAAAAGTAATTGTATTTGTAAGCGTAAGTTTACTCATTGTAAAAATAATAGTTGCCCAACAAAGTATGGCTACTATACAAGCTACAAAACAAGATATACTTTTAAAATTCAATTCTGATAGTATTGTTTGGCGTATTGAACCTCAAAAAAATCCTGATATATTTTATGTTGAAAGTTCACTAAAACGTAAGCAAGCATGGTTTATTACAGATGTTGATTCACTGTATTTTGATATTGAAGCGGGTAAAAAATACGATTTCATA
Source organism: Ferruginibacter sp. (assembly GCA_049314655.1). Taxonomy (GTDB): domain Bacteria; phylum Bacteroidota; class Bacteroidia; order Chitinophagales; family Chitinophagaceae; genus Ferruginibacter. The sequence goes on from JBMOEQ010000001.1 coordinate 7,312, forward strand.
ATTCAATATAATAATCAAAATTGTTACAGTCGAATAGAAGCATTAGAAAATCCGATTTTATTGAATAGATATTTTGGCTTTACTATTTTATGCTTAGTGTTATTAATTGTAGCAATCATTTTTTATAAGGCAATTTCTATTCCTTCAAATAAGCTAACTCCATTTGGTTTAATTACACCGCTTTTATTTTGGTTATTTACAATTATAGCTGGATTTATACACGGCAATTATAATCACCTTAAAAACGCTGTTAGCAACCTTGGAGAAATTGGAAGTACTTCGGAAATTATTATGGCAATTTTTACATTTATCTTAGCAATTTCTTCCATGTTATTTTCTATAGGTTTTTACAAAGAAAGTAAACAACATAATCAAAATGTATTGCCCGCAGTTTTAAGTTTTGCCATGGCAATTTCATTTCTATGGGCAGCTATATTTCCGGCTGGGCATCAGATGCATGGAACTTTAGGTCCTTTACCCATTTTAATTATTATTGGCGCATTGTTACTTGCATTGTTTTGGAAAAAAACCAATCCATCTTATAATATAAAATTATGGAGTGTTGTAAGCTTTGTATTTATGTGTCTTTTTGTTCTAAGATTTATACCTTCAATTCAACAACACTATGAAGGCGCTATACAAAGAACTTTATATGTAGGATGGAGCACTTGGTTTATTTCGATCTATGTTTATTTTAAAACTTTAAATAAACATAATACTATGGAAATCCACTAAAATTTATTGTGAAATACAATTTCACTATTTGCTTCATAACTGTTGAAGATCAGTAAGATTTTTCAATCTGATAGATTACAATAGAACTAGAATAGAAGCCGTTATTTCAGGTACAGTTTCAAAAACAAAAAGCTTGGAAGACTGCAAGTTGACATAACGAGAAATGTTATTTTTTACAATTCACCATGTTGTACATCATTACGAAACATCAAAACAACACTTGAAACAATATCAATAAATGGCTGCCCACCAACATCAGCTCATTTTTTTAATAGGGCTTTCAAGTTCTCATTAGTCAACTACTCTACTTCAGTAGAGCCGCATGATTAATGCGTAAATAACCAATAAATCAAAAAATGAAATACAATAAATACTTAAAAGACTCAACTCTAGTTTCTGAAATTGGACTTGGCGCATGGCAGTTGGGTAATAATTCAGGATGGAAAAGTATGTTGGAGAAAGATGCAATAGAACTAGTAAAAAAATCATTAGAATACGGTATAAATTTTTTTGATACAGCACCAAATTATGGACATGGAACTGGAGAAGCCAGGCTTGGTAAAGCACTTAAAGGTGTTGACAGAAGTACAATAGTAATCAATACTAAGTTTGGACATACCGATACAGGTGATATAAATTTTAGTGCAGATAATATTCGGAAATCTTTGGAGGGCAGTCTTAAAAGATTACAAGTTGATTATGTTGATTCGCTTCTAATGCATAATCCACCTGTAACATATTTAGATGGCGAACAAAATAAGCATTACGAAATTCTTGAGCGATTAATTGAGGAGGGAAAAATAAAAGCCTATGGCGCCTCTCTGGATACTTCCGAAGACATAAAATTGTTACTGAATACTACAGGAGCAAAAGCCATTGAAGTTTTTTTTAACATACTGCACCAAGATACCGCTCAAGCATTTGTTATGGCAATCGAAAAAGAGGTTGGTATAATCGTTAAAATCCCTCTCGACTCTGGTTGGCTTTCAGGGAAATACAATGCTGAAAGCACATTTAATGACATTAGAAGTCGTTGGTCCAAAGAAAGTATTCAAACGAGAGCACATTTGGTAAATAGAGTAAAAGAAATTATTAACGAAAAAGTTAATCTTGCACAAAAAGCTTTATCATTTTGCCTAGCTTATAAAGCTGTATCAACCGTTATTCCGGGGAATATAAATACTGCACAGTTAAAAAATAATGTAGAAAGCGTTAATAACCCAATGACATGTGAAGTCATTAAAAATTTGGAAGATTTTTATTTAAATGAAGTTAAACACCTTAATCTTCCTTGGTAAATAACATTCATTAGCAAGTAACAGCGGTTTTCCGAAATTGGGGATAAACAAGAATACATCAACTTTAGGTTGCTATTCAACTTCAGTTAAAGGCTTGTCAGATTCTTAAATTTCTTAAAACTTCACTTCAACATTATTTCCTACATTTAATTTACGTTTACGGGCTAATGGAATTTTAAACAACAACTGTACAAAGTTATCAATGTTGTTTGCTCTTAGAAAAAAATTTGCTACATCTAATCATAACTAATTTTTACAAGAATAATAAATATATGATTAAAAAGTATTTGGTTTTGATATGCTTGCTTGCTTCAGTGCTATTCATAGTAATAGCAACATTTTATTATCCAGGCGGTTCATTGCTAGACAAAAATTCAATAGGTTTTGATTGGTCAAAAAATTTTCTAAGCAATTTGTTTGTTACGAAAGCGATAAATGGTTCGGAAAACCCTGGTTGGATTTGGGCACTTATTGGCATGGCATTTCACTCGGTTGGATATGGATTTTTTTTTATCAATATGTCGAAAAAGATTGCTCCAAAAAAATGGGCTTATATTTTAAAAATTATAGGTGTAGCCAACATTATATTTATTTTCTTAATCGCAACACCTTTGCATGACCTGGGAACAATATCAATCATTTTAACATTGTTTGGTTTATTTACTATCACTGTATTTATCCTAAAGTCAAAACTACATTTACTTAAATTCTGCTGTATTTTTTGCTTATTGACTTATTATTGTTTCTTTGCTCTTATAGGATTTGGATATTTAGATTTGTCATTCATAATGCAGAAAGTATATATAGTAAGCTCTATACTTTTAGTTTTAGGACTTGAGTATTTTACCAAATATGAAGACTTTATACAAATTAATTCGGGAGAACAAAAATTAGAAAAGACGAACGGCTAACATCGACTATTCGCACAATGGATGCATCTATGCCCTCAAGTTTCTTAACCTTAAATATCAAAATTAATTTCCTACATTTAATACGCGTTAATGGTCAAACGAAATACTTATTCCACATCTGCTTAAACCGTTAACGATATTTGTAAGCATTTCAAAACACCTCTACTAAATGCATAAGAACAAGAAAGCAGGAAAGATTATCCAGTGGGCAATTTTAATTTTACTTTTTGTTTTTTTGTATAAAGTTTTCTGGCCTAGGCATTACAATGTACAGTTGAGAGAAAAGGATATAAATAACTCATTTTGGCAGTTATCTTCTGGGTCTACTATAGCTTATACATACATATCCTCAACTTCAAAAAATACTCAAACGTATCCAATCATTTATCTGCATGGCGGACCAGGTGGCGCTATATCTAAGCGAGTAATTGATGATCTAACACCACTTAGTGCCAATGGCTTTGATGTATACTTTTATGATCAAGTGGGAAGCGGCGCATCTAGTAGATTAAATGACATTTCTGAATATACTGTTCAAAGACAAGTAGAAGACTTGAATGCAATAATCACAAAAATAAATTCAGGAAAAGTTACATTAATTGGACAGTCGTGGGGCTCTGTATTAGCTGCTGTATATGTTTCAAAGCACCCCGAAAGGATTGACAAAATAATTTTTACAAGCCCTGGTCCAATTTATCCAATAAATAATACAGAGATAAACATACCGGCTCCGGATAGCTTAAAATTACGACCTCCATTTTATACAAATAAAGCAGCAAATGAATCTTCAACGAATATTCGAATTAAAGCAATTACATTTTTCGCTACTCGCTTTGGTAAAAAAAATCGCTTCTGATAAAGAAGTTGACGAATACGCCAACTTTCTTGATTCTAAAGCATATAAATCGGCTTTGTGTGACACCTCAGTAAACTTGGAAAATAGGGGTAGTAATGGATTTTACGCAAGCACAATGACATATAAAAGTGTATTACTTATGAAAGATTTCAGAGAGAAAATTAAAGGTTTAAATATTCCAGTTTTAATTTTGAAGGGCCAATGCGATAATCAACCCTGGGGCGCTACCAATGAATATTTGAGTCTTTTCCCTAATCATAAATTTGTACTAATACCAAATGCAGGACACTTCATAAATGTTGAGCAGCACGAAATGTATCTCCGTGCAATTAAAAATTTTCTACTACAATAATGCTTGCACATATCAGGTAATTTTGCTAAAGTTAGACTGAAGAAAGCACAGTCAAAATGTATATTTCTATATAACTTTTGTCCAAACTTGACGAGCAACATTCAACTTTATGTTTTAACTTCAACTTTAGGCTAACGGAAAGCAATTCCCTACCCTTCAATTATACCTGCTCGTTAGCAGAAACAGTAAAAAATATAATAACAAACAAACAGTTGAAAATACAAATATGACAGAATCGATTATCCCCTTACTTTCCTTAATTGCCCTAGAAGTAATTCTTGGCATTGACAATATTATTTTCATTTCAATATTGGCAGATAAATTACCCGATAACCAAAGAAGCAAACTTCGTTTTTGGGGAATAGGTTTGGCAATGGTAATGAGGCTATGTCTATTAGCCTTTATAGCTTGGATTTTAAAGCTAGACCAAACACTCTTTACGCTTTACGAAATTGACTTCTCTGGCAAAGGCTTAATACTCATTTTAGGCGGACTTTTCTTAATTTATAAAAGCACAAAAGAAATTTATCATAAATCTGAAATTGCCAATGAAACGCAACCCAATGTTCCAAAGAACAGTAGTTTTAAAAAATTACTTTCAGAAGTAATTATTTTGGATTTGGTTTTTTCTATTGATTCAATTATTACAGCGGTGGGTATGGTTCAAGAACTTTGGGTAATGTACACAGCCGTAATTGTAACTGTTGTCATTATGCTATTTGCATCAAAACCCATAAGCGATTTTATTAGAAAACATCCTTCTTTTAAAATATTAGCCTTGTGTTTCTTAATGATGATTGGGGTTTCACTTTTGGCAGAAGGCTTTCATTTTGAAATTCCAAAGGGTTATATTTATTTTTCTATGGCATTTGCATTTTTAGTAGATGTAATTCAAATGAAAACAATAAAACAAAAAAATACGCATTGAGATGAATGAAACACGCATTCACTCAGCTCAATGTAGTAAATAAATTTCAAAATTTCGATTGAATAAAATCTACAAACTTGATAAAAAATCAAACAACAACTATAAGCCATTAAATTTCCCTCTATCAAAAAATATTCAACAATATTCCTTCAAGGAGTGCTTGTACTTATTGGGATTATAGCGCTAGCAGCTTTAGTTCGATTTCCTTTAACAGAAGGCAGATCCCAAACATTAAACATCTGGAGCATCTATACCGATCCTTTCATATTATTGGTATAATATACAGGGTAAATTTTATCCCTTAGGTAGCACTCAAAAATAAATAACGACACAAGAAATCAGCACTCATCATCAAGCATAGACTTATCTACTCAGAAAGTTTCTAAACTTTCAATTTCAATATTATTTTCCTACATTTAATAAGCGTTTCTGGATTTAATAAATTCAAGTCCCAAGCCTTCGCTAACATGCAATCTTAAGTTGCTTACGCATTGTATTGCTTGTTAAAAGCATGTACTGCAAAGGTTATAATAATCAACATTTAATTAAACTAGTTTAAAATGAAATGTATACAATTATATTTTTTATTTTGTTTTGTATTTAACCAATCGTTAAAAGCACAAAATAGTGAAGATGTAGTAAGAGATGTAATACGTTTTACAAATACCGAATGGTTTCAATCTCTTGCTCAACCAGGCAAAAAAAAATATAAACCACAGCCGGTTGATAGCGTACTTATTGAATATGTGAATAAAGTAGAACGCAAAAAAATACTAGTTCAAACCATACAGTATATAGGGGAATTTAAAAATGGGCTTTTTCATGGCAAAGGAAAATTGTTGTTAAAACTCTATAGTCATCCTTTTCAAGAAAACAAACCGGGCACTTTTACCTACGAAGGAGATTTCGAAAATGGAGCTGCAAATGGGAAAGCGTTTTTAAACTATTCGTGGATGTATACCCCTTGGGAAATGAAGCCAATTTTAGTGAAAATGAATTGTCAGGCAGAATTTGAAAATGGTCTCTTAAAAAGAGGCCTATTAAGAGCCGACCACACGCTGAACGATGTACCTGTATTAACAAATTATTATAGTGGAGATATGTATTTGAAAAACCTAAATCCGGTTTTAAACGGAATGGGAATTCTATATATATCTAAAAATAGTCCCGGTAGCGAAATGGCAAAAAGATCCCCTGGCATTGATGGCGGTTTTTATGCCGGGAGTTTTTTTCATGGGGAAAATACAGGTTATGCGATATGCAATAATTTTAATGCAGCAAAAAATGAACTCAGCAACTTATTGCTTGGAATAGTAGGTAAAGGAGAACTCATTCATACTTTTTCAACCCTACCGGTTAAGCATGATTGGAGTTACAATGAAGTACCTTCTACTCAAAATAAGTCTGAAAATTTTTCAAAACTATTTGGGAATTTCAAAGAAGTTAAAAAAGCCACCATCTATCTTGATAAAGAAAATAAATACACCGGTGGTATAAAAGATGATTTACCGCACGGTATCGGTTACATAGAAAATGGAAATGGATTTTATGATCTTTCATTTTGGAATGCAGGGAAACGACTTTCAGTAAAAGAAGTGCTAGGCAGTTTGCTGGACGATAGCTCAATGATACATATGAAAAGATTTGAAAAGAAAGTAACAAAAGAATATACTTCCAATAAAGGAACAAGGAAGGAAAAACTTATTTTAAAAGCAGATTATTTCGGAAAAATCAATCAAAATGGGCACCCCGAAGGATGGGGAATTTTGTTAAATAAAAAGGATTATGATGAAGACTATCATATGCACTATGATTCAGCAGAATATACAGTAGAAAGATCAATAATTGGATATTTTAATGGGCTTGATATTTATGAAAATTACACCCAAACAAACATGAGCCATCTTATAAAAGACGAATATAAAGACAAAGCGTTCATTGTTGGCTTAAGGGAAAATGATATTTTTCGAACCTATGCATTTCTTCCTAGTTACATCAAAATTGGAGAAATGTTTCCAAGGATAACAGAATATTACAGCTATACAACACCAACAATAGCTGTTTTAGAAACCGAAAGTTTTAAAGAAGATATATATGCTTATCAGAAAACAAAATATGCTGAAATGACTTACATCTCCAATAGGAAATCCATTGAAATATCTAAAGTTTACCTTTCCTCCATCAGGGGAAATAGTTACATAGAATCATCGCTTGGTACAATTAAATTGCAAGAACTACCAGCAGATGAAATCAAATATGGAGATTTTGTTTTATACAATGATGTTTTTTACGAAGTAAATAGAGCGGGCATGTTAAACGATTACATTGCTCCAAATCCCAACAACCCACACCTTTCAGTCGCTGAAGCCTTTAAGAACAAAGTAGGATATGTACTCAAAGGTTACTGGATGGTTGCAAGGTATGAAACCGACCCAAATAAAGTTTGTGTTTACTGTGGAGGTAAAGATCCCGGAAAATCAACCTATACAGGTGTAGGATATACAGGTAGATATGAAACTAATAAGTACAACAACAACTCGGGCGGTATTAGTATTGTTACAAAACCCATTACAACCATTACCACTGTTACTGTAGAAAATAAACCCTGTAAATATTGTAAGGGTAATGAAGCAAAACGGAGGGTAAGTGCTAATATTATAAGAGATTAATAAGTGGATTCGTTTAAGCTAAATTTTAACTGTTGAAATGGATAATTTGAAACTCATTTTAAAAATAAAAAATGTTCACAAATAGTAGCTTTAAGAAATTAGAGATTAGATACTCCACAAGCTTCCTAACGATTTAAATCAAATTTATTTACCTACATTTAAAGGGCGATTTTCTGTTTAATTAATATGAATTCCCATTTTGCAAAATGCTATCATTGGAAATCGATAGTATAATCGAATTTCTCTTAGCTATTAAAATAATAAAATCATCAACTTAAAATCTAATCAACATGGCGCAAATCAATCCGCATATAAACTTCAATGGAAATGCAGAAGAAGCATTTAATTTTTACAAATCTGTATTTGGAGGAGCGTTTGCGCAAATAATGCGTTTCAAAGATTTAGCCAGTGATGAATTTCCAGTTGCAGAAAATGAAGCCAATAAAATAATGCACATTGCTTTACCCATCGGCAATAGTATTTTAATGGCGAATGATGTACCTGAAATAATGGGAAGAACCAACGAAAATGAAAATAGAAGTAAAATTGTGATTAGTGCAGAAAGCAAAGAAGAAGCCGACAAATTATTCAATGGACTTTCTGAAGGCGGACAAATTGAAATGCCTATTTCCGACAGCCCTTGGGGCTCCTATTTTGGCATGTTTAGAGACAAATATGGAATTGAATGGATAGTAGATTTTGCATCGAATAATAAAGGATAAATTTAGAAGGAGAAAACAATAATCGTCCAAAGTATTTTTTTTATTGGCACAAAACATTGTTTTTCAATTATAATTATAAATTCAGTAAAAAACCAATCGATTCGCAAGTTTCTTAACACCTATTATCAAAATTATTTTACTAAATTTAGATTGCTTTATCAATTTGTTTGAACCGAATCTTAGTATTGCTTTAAGGCTTAAAAAACGTAAGTGCATAATACTAATTTCTACGATGTGAAAAGTATTAATATTTTCTTTTTTTCAGGCACAGGAAATGCAAAACGTATTGCCTTATGGATATATGAACTGTCGCAAGAAAAAAACATTGATTGCCATATAAATAATATCGCCAACTTCGCTCCATCAAAAATTGAAAGCATTGACAAAGAGGCTTTAATTGTTTTTATTTCGCCAATACATGGATTTAATTATCCAAAAATCACTTTAGATTTTATTCGGAATTTTCCTAAAGGAAAGAACAAAATTTTGCTACTGAATACTCGTGCTGGCATGAAAATTGGCAAATGGGTTACTCCGGGTTTAACAGGTATTGCCTTTTTTATAAGTTCGCTTTGGTTACGAAATAAAGGATATAAAATTATTGGGCAAATTCCCTATGACATGCCTTCAAATTGGATTTCAATTCACCCCGCATTAAATGAACAAACAGTTCAATATATTCACAGGGCAATTAAAATTAAAGTAAACAATCATTTTACTAGAATATTTCAAGGAGACAAATTATTTCTATCGCATAAAGAAATCATACAAGATATTTTAGTGACCCCAATTAGTTTGCTATATTATATAATAGGAAGATTTATTATTGCAAAAACATTTTATTCAACACACCTATGCGACAATTGTGGCATTTGTATAAAAGAATGCCCAGTATCAGCAATAAAACTAGTAGACGACAAACCATTTTGGACAATAAAATGTGAAAGTTGTATGCGGTGTATGAATTTTTGTCCAAAAAAAGCAATTGAAACTTCACATGGATTATTGGTTTTAATTTTTCTTCTTTACCCTATATTAGTTGGCTTAGTATACAAATTTATACTAACTGGGATAGAACTTTCTGGCTTTGCAAAATTTTGCTTAAGTAATTTAATTTTTTTTATTACACTAATTGTACTTTATAGAGTACAACACTTACTTTTAAAAAACAAGTTTCTATCAAAATTAATTTCCTATACTTCTTTAACTTATTATAAATTTTGGGGGAGATATAAATCAATAGCTGATAAAAATTGGAAAGATAAATAATACTGCCGTCAACAAGGTAATTTGCAAATACAGGACAGCATACTCAATATCACCTTTCGCCTATAACTAACTTTGGAGGAATTTTAAACTGTACGAAACATTAATATGATTTTACTATGATAAGATTGATACTCATTGGCATTTTATTAACAGGTAAAATTGCATGCGCACAGGAAAACAATTCGTTACAAAACATCTATAATAGGCAAATTAAAAGCTTAAATGGCAAGTGGAATTATATAGTTGATCCATACGAAACAGGCTATTATAGTTTTCATTTGGATGAATATGATAAAAGAAAAAATTTTCAAATGGGGGCATTTTTTAATAATTATCATTCCACCAATAAACAAGATCTTGTTGAATATGATTTTGATAAATCTCCTGAAATGAATATACCCGGTGACTGGAATTCGCAGGTTAAAGAATTATATTATTATGAAGGAACAGTTTGGTTTAAAAAATCATTTAATTATACCTTAAAAGAAAACAAGCGATTATTTTTGAATTTCGGAGCCATAAACTACAGAGCTGATATATATTTAAATGGAACGAAATTAGGTACTCATGTGGGTGGATTTACTTCTTTCAGTTTTGAAGTATCAAAGATTATAAAAGACAGAAACAATTATTTAGTTGTAAAAGTAGATAATAAAAGATTTAAAGACGCTGTACCAACAACCAATACCGATTGGTGGAATTATGGCGGCATTACCCGTGATGTAAGTTTAGTGGAAGTTGAAGGTGCTTTTATTGAAGATTATTCTATTCAATTGGAAAAAAATAATCTTACCAAAATAATCGGTTTCGTGAAGGTTAACCAAGCTAATACTAATGAGGATGTAACTATAAAAATCCCTGAACTAAACATTAATTTAAAAGAAAAGCTAGATACAAACAACATAGCTGAATTTGAGATACGCAGCAACAATATAAAGTATTGGACACCGAAAAATCCGAAATTATACGAGGTTATTTTATCGTATAATAATCAAACCCTAAAAGATAAGATTGGATTTAGAACAATAGAAACAGCTGATAAAAAAATAATTTTAAACGGTGAACCCATTTTCTTAAAAGGAATATGTATGCATGAGGAAAATGCTTCTGGTGGAAGAGCAAACTCTAATGCGGATGCAATCCGATTATTGAATTGGGCAAAAGAATTAGGTTGTAATTATGTAAGGTTGGCTCACTATCCTCATAATGAGTATATCATTCGATTAGCAGATGAAATGGGGCTACTCGTTTGGGAAGAAATTCCAGTATACTGGACAATTGATTTTAAAAACGAAGCAACCTATAAGAATGCCGAAAACCAATTAAGTGAAATGATTTCTAGAGATAAAAATAGGGCGAGCGTAATTATTTGGTCAATGGCAAATGAAACGCCTTTATCAGAAGATCGAACAAATTTCATAACAAATCTTATCAATGTTACCAGAAAAAAGGACCCTACCAGACTAATAAGCGCTGCTCTTTTAACTGACAATAATAACGGCATCAATACCATTAACGATCCTTTGGGTGAGCATTTAGATGTAATTGCTGTTAACCAATATTTAGGTTGGTACGGAGGAAATTTAGAAGATGCTGAAAAAATAAAATGGATAAGTAAATACGCTAAACCTTTGATCGTTTCGGAATTTGGGGGTGATGCCAAACAAGGGCTCCATGGAAATAAAAATGAACGGTGGACTGAAGAATTTCAGGAATACTTATATATTCAAAATTTGAAAATGATTGATAAAATGCCCAATTTGTCGGGATTATCCCCATGGATATTAGTTGACTTTCGTTCTCCGAGACGGTTGCTTCCAGGAATACAAGATGGCTACAACAGAAAGGGATTAATATCTAATAGTGGTAAAAAGAAAAAAGCCTTTTTGGTAATGAAAAAGTACTATAACAATAAGTATAACTAAAAATACGCCTTATAGCTGCTCCTATACAATTGCAGTTATTCAAGGTTAGATCCGCATTATTCTACACCAGTCATCTTCCATCATCGGCTGTGCTGCAGCAATTGTTTCATAACATTCAATATCAAAATTAATTTCCTAAATTTAGTTTTCGTTATCGAGCAGACTAAATTTTAATGTTCCAGTACAATTAGCAGAGAACGTTGTGCGCTAAACTGAAAAGGAGCATTGCCTCATCAATAGCATAATTTCAAAATGAAAGCAAGTGTATATACAAAATATGGGCCACCGGAAGTAGCCAAAGTATTGGAAGTACCCATGCCGTTGCCAAAAAACAATGAAGTATTGGTTAGGGTTTATTCTTCTACTGTAAACAGAACAGATGCTGGCTTCCGTAGTGCAGCATATTTTATTTCAAGATTTTGGAGTGGACTTTTACGCCCTAAGTATCAAATATTAGGATGTGAGTTTGCAGGTATTATTGAAGATATTGGGACTGCTGTAACAACATTCAAGAAAGGCGACAAAGTTTTTGGCTTTAACGATAAAACTTTTGGTGGACATGGCGAGTATTTAACGATTGCTGAAACGGAGGCAGTAACAATTATGCCAGACAACTTTAGTTTCGATGAAGCGGCAGCGCTTACTGAAGGAGCCCATTATGCCTTAGTAGATATTAGAGCAGCAAAAATTCATCATGGACAAAACGTTTTAGTATATGGAGCAACAGGAGCTATTGGTACAGCTGCTATTCAATTATTAAAACATTTTGGTGCAATAGTAACTGCAGTTTGTAATACAAAAAATATAGCACTCGTAAAATCACTAGGTGCCCATGCAGTAATTGATTATCAAACACAGGATTTCACAAATACAGCAATAAAATTTAACTTCATTTTTGACGCTGTTGGTAAAAGCTCATTTAAACAATGCAAGCCATTATTAACTGAAAATGGAATTTATATTTCTACCGAACTTGGAAAAAATGGCGTAAACATACTTTTGGCACTTATAACACCATTATGGGGAGGCAAAAAACTATTATTTCCAATGCCCACTATTACAAAAGATGATGTAATTTTTTTAAAAGAATTAGTCCAAAAAGGAGAATATAAATCTGTGATAGATAGGACATATAAGTTAGACCAAATTGTGGAGGCCTATAAATACGTTGAAACTGGACAAAAAACAGGAAATGTTATTCTAAAAATTGTTGAATAATACTAGACACGAACATCTACCCTATTCAATTATGGCTTGACAAAGTTATTTCAGCAACAAGCTTCAAATCTACTTCACCCCTCAGTTATTTTGCTCCCTATTTTCTTAACTTTCAAAACAAACTTATTTCCCTAAATTTAAAAATTGATTATAGTTTTTCAGAATGCTTATACCATACCTGTAATACAATTAAACGCTATTGAATATTCTTATATATTACTTTTATTTTAGTATAAATCAACTTATATATTCCTAACTTGCACTTCAATTTATATCGGACTAACAATACACTACTATTTTAATTTATGCAATACGCTTACTAATATGGAAAGTCTTAAACAACTACAACACGATTTGCAAGTGCTTGAAAAGAAAATAACCAATGCAACTGTAATTCATAAAAAGACAATTTCTAAGCTACATGAATTGCAACAAAAAAGCGCATCTAATTTAATCCAATATTTAGCTTTAAGAAATGAAGACATTCGTTTATTGCAAGACAATTTGCATCAAGCAGGTTTATCTAGTTTGGCCAGTTCAGAAAGTCATATATTAAAGCAAGTTCAATCTATACGGCAAAGACTAGGCGCCACAATAAAAGAAAAGGAATTATCAAGTTTTGATTTTTATAGTGCTCAAAACCAATTAAACAGGGTTACGACTGACTTATTTGGATTTAAAAAAGATCATTCTATTCCGCATATAATGGTTACGCTTGATACTTCTTTTGAACACAACTTACCCATTATTAAAAAATTAATTGAAGCAGGCATGAATGTAGCACGCATTAATTGTGCTCATGGTGATGAAAAGAGCTGGCTATTATTAATTGAAGCGGTGCGCAATGCTGTAGAAAAAAGTGGGCGCCCTTGCAAAATATACATGGATATTGCAGGCCCCAAAATGCGTGTTGATTTACCCGGAAAAGGAAAGGAAAAAGGTACTCTACAAGTAAAATTAGGAATGGAAATTTTATTGGTTGAAACTGGTGAAGAAGTAACAGATGATGAAAATGCAATAGCCTGTTATGAAACCGGTGTATTCTTAAACCTGAAAGCCGGTGAAAGAATAATAATAGATGATGGAAAATTTGAAGGAATAGTAATCAAAAAGAATGACAAGACTTTTTTAAAAATAACTCGAATTTCTTCAAAAAAGCCTTTTATAAAAAAGGAAAAAGGAATAAATCTACCTGATACTCATATAGACCTACCTGCACTTACCAAATCTGATTTAAAAAATATTCCCTTTATTGCCAAATATGCAAATTTAGTTGGATGTAGTTTTTTACGAAACACAAATGACCTAAAGCATGTTAGAAAAATATTCAATAAATTTAAAGTAAAGCCAAAGCTAATTCTCAAGATAGAAACGCCAGATGCAGTTATTAATTTACCATCATTATTACTTGAAGCCATGAAAGAAGAATCATATGGCGTAATGATTGCAAGAGGAGACCTCGCTGTTGAAATTGGTTTTGAAAGATTAAGTGAAATTCAAGATGAAATTTTATGGATATGTGAAGCTGCTCATGCACCAGTGATTTGGGCAACTCAAGTACTCGAATCTTTTAGCAAATCGGGCATTGCTACACGCGGCGAAGTTACAGATGCTGCTCATGCCGCTAAAGCAGAATGTGTAATGCTTAATAAAGGCGATTACATTGTAGATACTATAAAGCTTTTGAAGAAAATTCTAAACAAAAGTGGTGGACATCGGCAAAAAAAACGGTACAGTATGCGTCCTTTAAATATTGCAACACATTTTTTTAATCAATAATAAGCCAATATAACTTTAGCAATTGTAATTTACCAATATTATATTGACATTAGTTGGCATTCCATTTTCAACAAGTAACATTACATATCTTTCAGATTGACTAACTGTCAATCTGAAAGATATAATACATTTACTATGCTTTAAAGTCATACAGAATTAAATTGATCAATTACTTTATACTTATAAAGTACCTAAAAATTATATATGAGCTGCCATTTTAATTAATGCTCATTTCAATAAATTTATAGCACAGTTTTCTGACTTTGAAAATGCAAGTGTACCAAAACCTAAAAAATATTGTATCTACAATTCTGGCAATTTGTATTGTTACCATACTACCTCATCTAGTAAATTTTCCATTTCCATTTGGTTAAGTAATTCCAATCATCTTTTTTATTGGCCTGTACTTGAAACTTAATAAAGATAACTTCTCGACATTAGGGTTCAACTTCAAGGCTTTTACTTCCAACAGCAATACGAATTGGCTTCAATAATTTTACTGAAGCATTCAAACCAAAATAAAACCAATCTGCCAAAATTGAATATTCATTTATATTTTGGCAAGAAATTAAATTTTTTTTAACTCACTTCATTGGCTGAATTGAATAATCGTTAATTTTCTTAACACTAAATTTCAAAATTAATTCTTTAAATTTATTTCCTAATTAAAGGAAAACGGAATACATATTCCTAAGCTTAATTTCACAGATAAGATAATTTTAGGCCGATATCTTAAAAAATATCGGCATGTTAATAAGAAAATAATTAATAGCTATTTTATATTATTAGTATGAAAAATCTCCTTCTTTTGCTAATAGTGATATTGTGCCAAAATATGTACTCATTTTCACAAACAAATCAAGCGCAAAATCAAAAAAAATATTTAACACGCTTAAAAGGCAGTTGGACTTTATCAGATTGGCGTGATCGTGATAAAAAATACAGAGATGAGGATGGTTACTTTATTTTTTCAGACAATAATATAGTAACAGCTATATATAGGAATGACACTATAAGAGGTTCATTCGTTTACAATGCTCAGAAAAATCCTCATTGGATAGATTTTAAGTGGAAATCTAACACAGGGAAAATAACTCAAACACATGGGATTATTAAATGGCAAGATGATGTAACTGCTAGATTAAATTTGGTTCAAAAAAATGTATTACGTCCAACCAAATTTGTTGATGATCCTGATCTTGACAAATCTGGTATTCTTAGAAAACAAGGAAACACTTCTGGTAATTCAAACAATAGCTTATTGAAAGAAAACCTAATTAAAGGCAAATGGGATATTACGCTTTTATATGAAGCCGATAAATATAAATCTGGCAAAAAATATCAAACTTATACCTTTCATGAAGATAATAGGTATATTTTGTCAGGCACAGGCTTTATTCCAGGAACATCGGGTGGTGGTCGTTACGAATTGAATACAGATAAGTTTCCATATTGGATAGATTTTTATCCAGATGAAGGGGCCAAAACTATGGGTTTAATACAAGAGTACTTGAATGGCTATAAACTCCAAATTTTCAATAAACATTTTGAAGATGGCCACCCAATTAGATTCTACGACGTTGAATATAATGACCCAAGTATTATTAATTTCAACTCCAACTTTTTATACATCGAACGCTCTTCAAATTGAAATAATAAATAACACAACTATAAGTACTGCAAAATGAAAAAAGAATTTTTTATTGTAAGCGCTGTTATACTCGTTTGCTTTACACATATTTCTTGGACTATAAGTAACCGGGATTTAAAAGAAAAAAAATATTGGGCAGAAGTAAGAATTGGCAATCAAACTTGGATGGCAGAAAACTTAAATGTTTGTACTTTCCGAAATGGGGATACCATTCAAGAAGCTAAAACTTTAAATGAATGGAGATCAGCTGCAAAAAAGAAAATACCTGCATGGTGTTATTTCAATAACGATAGCAGTAATGGATTAAAACATGGGAAGATGTATAATTTTTATCCAGTAAATGATTCAAGAGGATTAGCACCAATCAATTGGCGAATACCAAGTGGAGAAGATTGGAAACAACTGTCCAATTATTTAGGGGGTAAATTAATTGCTGGCGGCAAAATGAAAAGCACGAGCGGTTGGCACGCAAATGGCAATGGAACAAATTCAAGTGGCTTTAACGGTTATGCCAGTGGTTCACGAGAGCTTGCAATGATTACTAAAAATGAAGGATTTTTAAGCCTAGGTAGTATTAGTTATTGGTGGAGTAGCACAAAAGATAAAAGAACAAATGAAGTTTTAGTTTTTTCAGTAAGTTGGAATAATAATAAACTATTGCCTATTTGGGATACTTTTAGTTCTGATGGTTATGCTGTTCGCTGTATCAAAAATTGAAATTGAACAAAACAATTTTTAATTGTCTAAATACGCATTTATTTGCACAGATGAAATTGAAATAATCTATCAAAACGCTAACACAGGCTTAACTAGAAAAAAGTCCTATAGACATTGTAGTTGAATTTGACTAAACTATACTCCTTGATCTTGATTTCGTTAATTTGAAATTAAAGCAAGAAGATAAACTTCATTAGAAAGTTAATCTTTTATCAAGTAATTTAATTACAATACATATCCCAATGTTTGGCTATTGTTGTTTCACTTCGATTAAATTTATCCTACAACCTCCGTTTTAAAAAAAATGAAATAATATGTGTAGATATGCTATTCCATATAAACCGCATTATGCTTGTTTTAAATGCAGAAAAACATTTAAACGCAGGTTGATGTCGGACATTGTACGAGGATCAAGAACGATATTTGAAGCAAAGTGTCCGGAATGTGGAGGATTGATGGCGAGCATGGGACTAGATTTTGAATCGCCCAAAAAAACGGATACTAAAGCGTGGACACATATGGAAAGACTTTATTCAGTAGGTGTAACATTTCATTCTTGTGGTTGTACCGGGCCGGGTTATATCCCTAGTTCAAAAGAAAAACTGATTGAGTATTTTGAAAAAATCATTTGTATTTATCAATCCAACTTAGCATTCTGGCGCCAAAGAACCGAACCCTCAACAGAAAGAGAATTACAAAGAGAAAAAAGTAAGTATTGGAAATTTTTAAGTAAAATACCACAAACGATAACCCCCAAAAAAGGTGCAATTGCAACAGATGACGCAAAAAAATATTGGCTTGATAAAATAAAACAAGTGGAAGAAAAAATATTATCTATTCAATAAGCACTTTCAAATTCTTTTGTATTCTTCATCTGCTATTAATGCATTATTAAAATTAGCTACAATCAACTTTGCGCATTATTAGCTCTCCATTCTTGTGGTGTTAAACCGGTTTCTTGTTTAAATACCCTTGCAAAATAACCGGCATCATTGTACCCACAATCCAATGCAATCGTTGCAATGCTTATTGTAGGATTGGTTAATAATTCCTTGGCTTTGTTGAGGCGAACAGTTCTAATAAATTTATTGGGAGAACAACCCGTTAGTGCATCTAACTTTCTATGCAATTGAGAATGACTCATGAAAATCAATTTACACAACTGCTCTACATTAAATTCGTAATTCGTAAAATTATCTTCTACAATTGATTTCACCTTTATAACAAAAGCATTTTCAATAGTAGCAGATGAAACGGGTTCAACTTGTGTTGTTATAGAATTGTTTACAACATCCGCAATACCAATTTGATTACTATAGTACTGTTGTAAATGTTTGCGGTTTTCTAATAATTTTTTTATTCGAAGCAAAAGCTCTTCTTTATGAAAGGGCTTTTCTAAATAAACATCGGCGCCTGTTTCAATACCTTGTAATTTACTTTGCATATCGGCCTTAGCAGTAAGCATAATAATGGGGATATGACTGGTACGTACATCCAATTTCAATTGCCTACACATTTCAAAACCATCCACAAAAGGCATCATTACATCTGTTATAATTAAATCGGGTACTATATTCACGGCTATATCAAAACCCTCTCTACCATCTTTACCAACAGAAAGTTTATACTCGGGTAAACAACTAGCCGTGTATGCAACTACATCGGCATTGTCTTCTACCAATAAAACCAATGGCATCTCACTTGCAGCACTTGTAGATTCAATAGTAGGTTGAAGCAAATTGCGTTCAGCTAACCGCAGTGTTTTGCTATCACTATATGTTGTAATAGGAATAGTGATTTCTTCTACCTTATTGGCAAGATTCAATGGAATACTGATGATAAACTCGGTTCCTTTAACAGCACCAATAGGTGGACTTTTAACTTCAATAGTACCATTCATAAGCTTTACCAATTCTTTGGTAAGTGCTAGGCCAATCCCTGTACCGCCGGTTTTACGCGTATGGCTGTTATCTAATTGGTAAAATCTTTCAAATATATGCTGCAGTTGATTTTCGGGAATGCCAATACCGGTATCTTTTACTTTTAAGATTAAAGCTGTTTGTTGATCATTATCAGTATTTTCTTGTGAAACACTAACATACACATTGCCTTGTGCTGAAGTAAATTTTAATGCATTTGAAAATAGATTGGTAATAATTTGTCTTATTTTTTCTGCATCAAAGGCAACCACCAATTCATCTATATCAGATAAAAAATGAAATTGTTTTTGCTGACTAGCCGCTAATGACTGAAACGACTCAACAATATACCTTAGGAATGCAATAACATCTGCATGGACTAGATGCAAAGGCATTTTTCCATCTTCTAATTTAGACAAGTCGAGCATTTCATTCACCAAATTCAATAAATTTTCGCCGTTACGAATAATCATATCTACACCACTGTTTAGGTGTTTCTCCGGATCGTTTTTAACTTGATTCGACATGCCTAAAATTACCGTGAGCGGGGTTCTAAATTCATGCGTAATATTGGCATACAATTGCGTTTTGATGGTATCCAATTCTTTAATACGTTTGGCCTCTTGTTGTTCGAAATTCAATTGAGATTTTAGTTTTTCGCGATTAATGGTAAACTTAAAATATGCTCTAACGGATAAAACAATCAAAAGCAGATAAATTAAATAAGCCCACCAAGTACGCCACCAAGGAGGTAAAACAATTATTTTAAGTTCGGTTATTGCAGCATTCCAAATACCCAAACTATTGCTGCCCTGCACTTTAAAAATATAAGTACCCGATTGCAGTTTACTATAGGTTACATTGCGCCTGTTTCCACTCTCTACCCAATCTTTGTCGATACCAACCAATTGATACCTGTACATATTTTGATCGGGCGCTCTAAAATCGAGTGTTGAAAATTCTAACGTAATAACATCTTGAGTATAGCTTAATTGTATCGTATTGGTAGATTCAATTGAAGCAGATAAAATTCCACTGGCATCATCAACGTGAACAGGTTTATTACCAATAAGTATATTTGTAATAAAAGTTTTAGCAACAAAACTATCAATCAAAATTTCTTTAGGATTAAAAATATTTAGTCCGTTTACGCCACCAAATGCCAATAATCCATTCGATAGTTTTGCAAATGCACTTGTATTAAACTCGTTATCCTGCAGCCCTGTAGCTTTTGTAAAATGCCTAAACTGCCAATTGCTTTGCGCATCTTTTTTATTATTCAACAAACAAAAAATTCCATTATTGGTACTACCCCAAATATTGCCTGCATCATCAGAAAGTATTCCATAAACCACATTATTACACAACCCTTCGAGTGTAGTAATATGCGTGAATGTGTTCGTTACTTTATCAAGTCGGTTAAGTCCGCCTCCTTTTGTTGCAACCCATAAAATGTTTTTATCCAAGGGATCATCCAAAATACTGGAAACTAATCCATAATTCATTGCCGATTTTTCGTTCGAATTATTTTTATACCAAATGACTATAGGTGCTACTTTACTATTGCTGTTAAAAAAAATCTTAGCCAATCCTCTTTCTGTACCTGCCCAAAATACCCCACTATTATCTTCATATAATGCTGTAATGGTTACTCCATTAATATTTTTTGCTATTTCATTTGTATGTAGAGCAATCTCTTTAAACAAACCAGATTTAGGGTCAAGCACAAGCATGTATCCGCCAACACCTTTTAACCAAATATTACCGTTATGATCTTCTAATTTTATATCATTTAATTCATGTATTTTATCAACCTCAATATTGTATGTTTTTTTAGATTGGGTTACAGGATCGTAATTGATAATAATTTCGCCTTTCACATTTGGCAAATTTTTCTTTTCTGATTGAAGCATCCAAATGGTATTATTCCGGGCAATAAAAACACTTTCATGTCTACCTAATTTTATATCGGCCTCAGTGGTAATAACATTTCCTTCAACATCAATTTTGTTAATTGTGCCAATATCAAAATAATAGAGTTGATTTTCGAAAGGAATTATTTTAAGCACACTGGCCCCTACAGCATAATGATGAAATTTATCAACGCCACTAATGTATTTCCTTACACCATAGCCATTGGTTCCTACCCATATTGAGCCCGACTTGTCTTTATAAAATTTAGAGGGTGTAATATCTGAATAGCTAGCAATGCGCACCTGATTTGGATCGAGTGGATGTCCCCTTTGCCAATTTCTGGTGTCATAAATTTCCATACGTCCCGAATCGGTAATGCCTACCCAAAATCTTTGCTTATCCTTTTCATGTAGAAAAAAACAACCGTGCTTTTTAACAATATCCTTGGTGAAAATGGGATAAAGAACAGTATCTTCTATTTCGCTGAAATAAGTATCATTGGTACCTAAACTGCCATCCGTATTTAAATGGGATACAACAAAGTAGGCATTTTTCTTTCTTAAAACCACCGATAAATCTTGAGGAATAAATTCATATAATTCTTGACCAGTAATTACAATCCATACCCTACCCTTGCTGTCTTTATAAACATTTTCGATATTCTTTCCCTCCAATACATTTAAACGTAAAATTTTTGCCGGCTTATCATCTTCAAGAAAATCTTCGGGTATCGTAATTACATTAAAGCTGTGTTGATTGGTACTTACTAAAAATCTACCGTCGGGTAATTCAATAATCGGCAATTGTACTTTTGCTCCGGCAAGACTATTGGTATTATTGGGATCGTATAAAATCCTTTTAAAATGATCTTTCTTCTTATCATAAATATTTAAGCCGTCATTTGTTCCAACCCACAAACGATGTTTACTGTCTTCAAAAAGCCGCTTTACAGAATTGTTGCTTAAAGAATGTTCGTCGTAACTATTGAAAGTGTATACTTTAAATTTATAGCCATCAAAACGATTCAGTCCATCTTTGGTACCCAACCACATGAAACCATCCTTATCCTGCAGCATATCATAAATATACCCTTGCGATAGTCCATTAGAAGTATTCAATAAATCGTACTTCAGTTGACTCGATGCCGACATTTGAATACAAAGAAGCAAAACAACGATAAAGCAACAGGACATTCTGCGATTTACTTGCATATGCTTATAAAGATAATAGCATTATACTTTTTTAAAAATTTTGACAGTTAAGAAAATAGATACGCAAGGGTAAAATGATGAATTTATCCTGTTGTTGCACAGTTTATCCTGTTGTTTGGTGAAAAAATGCACTTTAAAGGTGGATTGTTACATACAGCGCAATCAGTTTCGGTAGAGATTTGTACTACACCATAAATGGTACATCTATCTAAATCTCAACTAAAAAAAACGAACAATGAAACAAAAATTAATGTCAAATTTCAATGCGTTCATACTTATCTGTATGCTTTCGCCGGTATTTGTGTTAGCGCAAACCAAAAATGTAATTTCTACCCAACGGCTATTCCCGAAAGTAGATAAAGTACAAGAATTTGAAAAAGCACTTGCAGCGCATGCCCAAAAATACCATACAGGTGATGTTTCGTGGAGAGTGTTTGCAATTCAATCGGGTCCGGATGCGGGCGGATATCATGTAACCGAAGGTCCAACAAGTTGGGAAGGTGAAGATGCTCGTGGCGATTTAGGTGCAGCACATACAACAGATTGGAACAAATCAGTAGCCATCTTTCTTACCGACAGATATTCGGGTGGTTACTCGGTATATATTGATTCGTTGAGTACAATTGCATTAGATGATTTTACCGACAAAATCAACATTTCGCATATATACCCTAAAATTGGGAAAGGCGACGAAGTGGTAAAAATCATTAAGCGACTGAAAAAAGCATGGGCGGCTTCGGGTGTTACTGTAGCCGTATATTCAGCAAGTTCTTCAGGCAAAGCTCAATACACTTTGGTAACCAGATATAAGCAAGGATTAAAAGAAAGAGCATCGGGCTTTAGAAAACCATTTAAGGAAGTGTATGAATCAGTAAATGGCGAAGGTTCTTATGCACAATACATGAAAGATATTTCGGAGTATTTAAATGATAGCTGGAGCGAACTGCTTTTCATGCGTAAAGATTTAAGTTCTAAATAATTTTTTGCATAAGCATTAATTCGTACCCTATTCAACAGGCTTTGCATAATGCGAAGCCTGTATTTTTTTTCCCTATAAGCTAACAAAATTTAAGATAAGCGATGAAAATTAAGGAATGGGGCGTTGCGCTTATTTGCTCCATAAATTTTTAAATACTATAATAGGTTTATTAGTTATAATTTTTATATTTAGAATATTGTACTATAAGATTGCACATTTTCGGGCTTGTATTATTTCAGGCACAAAAATGTTATACCAACTATTTTTAAATCACGGAACAAATATTAACGCCCCATTACATAAACTATGACCGTAAATCAAACCAACAGAATAGCCACAATAGATGTATTAAAAGGCTTAGTAATGATCATAATGGCGCTAGATCATATTAGAGATTACTTTCACTATTCGGCATTTTTTTTCGACCCAGCAGACCCTACACAAAGCACGTTGCCCATATTTTTCACGAGATTTATTACACATTTTTGTGCCCCCATTTTTTGTTTACTCGCCGGCACATCTGCATTTATGGTTGGCAAAAGAAAAAGCAAAAAAGATTTATCCATTTTTCTTTTAAAACGTGGACTGTGGCTGGTGTTTATTGAAATGACCATTGTAAACTTCGGATGGTATTTTGATGTTTATTTTAGAAGTCCGGGCTTATTGGTGATATGGTCATTAGGAATCAGTATGATAGTTTTAGCTGCCCTCATTCATATGCCTCGAAAATATATTTTAGTGGTTAGTTTGATCTTAATTTTTGGACATAATCTTTTAGATACGGTACACTTTGAAGGCAGTGTAACTTGGTCCATTCTACATGAATTTAGCTTTTTCAAAATAACCGATCAAGTAGAATTTGTAGTAGGCTATCCCATCATTCCATGGATTGCAGTAATGTCGTTGGGATATTATTTAGGCGCTTTTTATGATGTGTCGGTAGCAGCAACAAGTAGAAAAAAACTATTTAACTATATTGGCATTGCTGCGCTCTTGCTCTTTGTTATTTTACGATACAGTAATTTTTATGGCGATCCATTCTTGTACAAAGATTATGGCAGTTTATCGAAAAATTTGATTGCATTTTTAAATCCCAATAAATATCCCCCATCGTTAGATTATTTACTAATGACTATTGGCGTTGCCTTGCTTTATTTAGCCAATACAGAAAAACTTAAAGGAAAAGCGATTGATTTTTTAAGCACTTTTGGAAGAGTGCCCTTTTTCTACTACATCATTCACCTTTACCTAATTCATCTTATTGCAGTAGCATTTGCAGCATTCTCTGGCTTTGGTTGGAGGGTGATGATTTTAGAAGATTGGGTAACAGAATCTCCCTCTTTAAGAGGTTATGGATATCCACTTTGGGTGGTGTATGCTGTTTGGATATTGGTGATTGCTCTATTGTATCCTGTTTGTAAAAAGTTTGATCGTTACAAACAAGCCAACAAAGAAAAATGGTGGTTAAGTTATTTATAGTTAAAGTCAAGAAAAAAAGTAGTACTGTTCATAAAACTGCTTTAATATAAAATAACTTTGGCTATGCGTAAACGATCATTAATAAGTCTATTACTTTTCATAGGATACCTGCAAATTTTTGCACAAACAGAAAATCCAAAACTTAAAATTGAACAATTAACCGGCAACTTTTTTGTATACACAACCTATAATACGTATCAAGATAGCCAGGTGCCCGCTAATGGCATGTACCTTGTTACTAATGAAGGTGTAGTAATGTTTGATACCCCTTGGGATACCACCCAATTTCAACCTTTATTAGACAGTATAAAATTTAAACACCATAAGAAAGTAGTGCTATGTTTTGCAACACATTGGCATAGCGATAAAACTGCCGGATTAGAATACTACAACCAACTAGGCATTAAAACCTATACTACAGTACTTACCGATGCGCTAAGCAAAAAGAACGATAAAAAAAGGGCTCAATTTTTAATGCAGAAAGATACTGTTTTCAATATTGCGCAATACAGCTTTGAAACGTATTTTCCGGGAGAAGGGCATACCAAAGACAATATTATTATTTGGTTTAAAAATGAAAAAATACTTTACGGAGGTTGTTTAATCAAAGGTGCCGATGCAGATGATTTGGGTTATTTAGATGATGGCAATAAAAAAGCTTATGAAACAACACTTAAAAGGGTACAAAAGAAATGCAAGGATCCAAAATTTATTGTTATTGCACATAGCGATTGGAGAAATATTGGTTCATTGAAGCATTCCTTAAAAATGGCTAAAGCATTAAAAAAATAAAATCAAATATAGTCAAGGTACTTTTAGTGCAGTTTTAAGTTCACATCATTAAATTGAGTTATTGCTTTTAAATTAACTGTTCACCATGTTTATAATTTATGCTTGTTCCTACAAAAAATAATTCATCCATTAGCATTACTACACTTACACCTGATGCTATTGAACAGCTATCCGAATATCTTCAACAACTTAGCGAAACAACAAAAAAGCGATTTGGTCCACACCCTTACGATGCTTATGCCATAAACCAATTGTATAATTCATCTGAAAAATATATTGGATATATTGCTAGAGCAACAAAAACAAATACCATTGTTGCCTATGCTATAATTAAAATTGGGTATATAGACCATGATAAAAACAGATTAGCATCGTATGGCTTAAACATTGATCATGATAAAGCCTGTACGTTTGCGCCTTCTGTACACGATAATTGGCAACATCAAGGAATTGGACAATTGATGTTTCAATTCATTCTTTCTAATTTAAAATCAATGTTTATTGAAAAAATAATTTTATGGGGCGGTGTTCAGGTAAATAATGAAGCGGCAGTAAATTATTATTTAAAAAATGGATTTAAAGTTTTAGGCAAGTTTGAATATTATGGCGACAATTACGATATGATTTATGAAATTCAATAATTACTTCATTTCTTAATTAAATTAAATATTGAAATATTAACATTTAATTATATCTCCTATATCTATTTACTATTAAATACCTTATTGAGTTGAGCATTGAAAAATGAATAAGGTAGCCCATTCAATAATTACTTAAATTTATAGGAAGGTAATACGCCCAATGTCTATTTAAACTATTATTGAAAAGACAAATTCACTTGTTGAAAAATCAACATAAATCAAATGCCAGATGAAGCAATATCTTACTGCGCTGCTATGTACATTTTTATTAAATCAAACCCTTAATGCACAAGAATGTTTTGTTGGAGTAGAAGCACTAAAAGGAACATACTCCGGAGATTGTAAAAAGGGAAAAGCCAATGGTATTGGAACAGCAATTGGAATAGATACATTTATTGGCCATTTCAAAAATGGCTACCCAAACGGACAAGGGAAATATACCTGGAAAAATGGTGATGTTTATGAGGGCTCATGGAAGAACGGCGTATTTGAAGGCTATGGTATTTTTATACAACAAAGTACACCTGATAGCATTACCAAATTTGCCGGATATTGGGAAAAAGGAAAATATAAGGGCGATTTTGAACACCCCTATATGGTATCATTTTTAACCAACAATTTCAGTGATTTTAATATAAGAAAGCAAGATGAATTGAAATCGCAAATATCATTTACCATCAAAAACAGCACCGCCGGAGGATCTGCAATCGACAATCCTGTTTTACCAAAATGCATGCTTACTGATATTCAAATTATAACCGGAAATTTTGAAGACAAACTAACAGATACCTCAACCCATATTGCAAGCAGGTATATTTTAAGAAAGGTTATTTTTCCTTTTACAGCAATTTTAACTTTTGAAATTGTGGGCAAAAAAATTTCCGTAGAACGTGCTAAATTAGAAATCAATGAAAAAGGCAATTGGTTGATTTATGTAAATATTGAAAACTAAATGCTGCCTATTATACTAAATCATGATAAAAATTAAAACGAAAATCGAATCCATTTTATGAAAATAATATACCATTGCTTTCTATTGATTTTTCTTTCAACGCAAAATATATTTTGTCAGCCTGCCAATCTGCCTGTCAAAAGTTATGTTGGTCATAAGGAAGCCATTTTAGGCATTGCACAATCTAGCGATGGCAAATACGTACTTTCAGGCAGCGATGACAATCTCGCATTTTTATGGGATGAAAATGGCCAAATTATAGATACCATAGCTGTACATTTAAAAAGTGTAAATGACGTTTGCTTTTCGCCCGATAACAAAAGATTTATAACAGCCGGATCGGAAGGCGATTTTGTAATTTGGGATATCCAAGGAACAAAAGTTAAATCTGTATATGCTGATCAGTATTATGTAAAAACCGTTTGCTACTCGCATGATGGAAAATATATTTTAAGTGGCGGTGGCGATAATACAGCCAAACTTTGGACAGCCGATGGCAAGTTGGTAAGAACATTTAAAGGTCATACTTGCACCATATATAAAGGCGCATTTTCACCCGATGATAAAACCATCGTATTGGCCAGTTGCGATAATACCGCATCGTTATGGAATATCAACGGCAAAAAAATTAAGGTATTAAAAAAACATTCCAGTGGCGTGAGTGCTGCAAGTTTTTCACCGGATGGAAAAAATATTCTTACAGCAAGTTTTGATAAAACAGCAGTTCTATGGACAAGCAACGGAAAGCCAATTATAACTTTAAAAGGCCATACAGATGAAATCAATCAAGCTACATTTTCTCCTAGCGGAAAATTAATTATAACCGGAAGTGAAGATGGCACTGCAAAATTGTGGAGCATCGGTGGCAAACTATTGCAAACCTTTGAAGAAAAAAATACAGTAGAATATACTGCTGCTATATTTTCAACAGATGAAAAGTTTGCAATCGTATCTTCTAAAAATAATACAATACATTTTTGGAATTTACCTCTATAAAGAACAACGCATCTAAACGAATTGAACGTATATGGCTAACCAAGTTGTTGTATATACTACATTTAACCGATAACAATTCATTATAGTGTATCAAATGTGTACTTTCAATTGATTTAATACCCAAATATGAAAAAGACCAGTTGCTTAATGATACTACTGTTTGGTGTAATGTTTTGTACAGCACAAACTATGGAATTCAATAAAAATAGTTTTAAGAAGAAATTAAAACTGACTGATGTTCATTGTCTTTCATTGATCAATTATGCGCATGGAATAAGTACAGGAGAATATATCTACAGGAATTATAAAATTCAAACCAAATGGGATGAATTTTTAATAGAAGCCGAAGATCAAAACAAAGTGCCCTATTCATGGAAAATCCCCTATCCGCTTCAAGCCAAAGATAGTACTGCATTGAAAAATACGCCGCCGGCATTTTTGGAAGATAAAAAAGTTCATTATTATTCCGAAATAGAAATTTACACCATTGATGGCGTGTCGTATAACATTTTCAAACACATCAACTACAATTGTTATGATGCACGTTGTGGCGTAAAACACAATCATATTTCATCCCCAACTGGTGTAACTTATTTTAGTGCCGATTTTGGCGTACTCGTTCAAATAGACAATCAAAACATGCAATACGATTTAATGTGGACTATAAAAGAAAAAAAAGTACCCTACGCATTAATCATTGAAATTCTTAGAAAAAGAAAAGCAAGTGAAAAAATCATTCAAATGTATGAGTCAAAAACGCATAATTGAATAACAAAATACAGCCATTAAAAACTGATATAAGAAAATTTAGATGAAAGTAGATTTCGACAATATTTATACCCATATTATTCCGATGCCGGACTTTCCTTTAAAGATGCGGTTTACAAACAGTCCGGAAAATGCGATACCCGAAATTCATTTAAATCAACTTAAGCCTTTAGATAAAATTGCAGCCAAATTTTTATGGGATTATATTTTTGAAACACAATTGCACGACGATGTACCTTTTAAAAAAGGCTTTTTCCAAAACATTGATAAAGCAAAGATTTTATTAAACAATGAAGCAACCATTAAGAAATGGCTTTATCATCGTGGGCTTCCTTTTAACAAACCCGTATTTCTTTCTTGGCAACCTTACGAAGCCATGGTTGTTCCTTGGAAACTTTTTATAAAATATTTTGAGTGTTTTTATTATGCAGATGACTTAACTATTTTTGACCAAAGTTTAACTTGGGCCTTACTTTTTTACCATGAATCTGAAATTTATTTTGGCACCAATAAAGATTTTAAGCCAAGCGATAATTTTAATGACTATTCATTTATATGGTAAAGTAATAAGTTGCAGAATAAGTAACACATTTTTAAACGAACAGCATACAACAACTTAGTGATTCCTCAAAAATCAATCGCCGATATATCAAGCAGAATAAGAAAATCTACTGATACACAATTCAACTATTTAACTGCAAAATTGAGGAACAATTAATCTGCCTTAAATTCTAAAATATCCGCAGGCTGACAATTCAATATTTTGCATATGGCTTCTAAAGTAGAAAATCGGATAGCTT
This sequence comes from Ferruginibacter sp., assembly GCA_049314655.1. Taxonomy (GTDB): domain Bacteria; phylum Bacteroidota; class Bacteroidia; order Chitinophagales; family Chitinophagaceae; genus Ferruginibacter. The sequence continues at coordinate 36,793 of JBMOEQ010000001.1, forward strand.
TTGCTTTGCCAGTTTTAAGGATAGATAAGTTAGACAATGTTAAGCCCACTTTTTCCGATAATTCATTTAATGACATTTTCCTTTTTGCCATCATCACATCTAAATTTACTATAATAGCCATACATTAAATAGTTAAATCGTTTTCAGATTGAATTTCAATTCCACGCTTAAAAACCTGCGCAATAACAAACAGTATGATGCCCATAAATATCCATACATCTGCGCCTCCAAATCCTAAACTTTGTACATCGGGCAATGCTATTCCTTTTGTGCTAAGCCATTGGATTTGCTTTGTTCCCCAATAAGCAAAAAAACCAATGCCAATAGCTAAATATGAAAGCGTAAAAATGAATCGCTTAATATCTTCATTAAAAGGCTGCGTGAAACTTAATTTCTTATTATGCAATATGCTTACAATACTGTAAAAAAGTATGGCTTTCAAAATGGCAACAATACTCATCAAAATGATGATGGTTATAAAATACCCTTTATCATATTCCAATAAAGGTGATAAATTAATGCCTTTCCAAAAATTGATTGCCGCAATTGGTTTGTACCCCACAGCATATACCGCATTGAAAACTATGCCTCCGGCTTCTACACAAAGGCCAATAAAAACGATCCAAGCAAGTACATACAGTACTTTTAAAATTTGTTTTGTGGTGATTTTGATTTCCATTTTTTTAAATTTGATACTGCAAACATAATAAATATTTATTGATAAACAACAAATATTTATCTTTTATTGATTTTTAGAAAAATGAATTGAAGCCAAATAAATACCCTTAAATAGCAATCTCGTAGTTATAAATAAAGAAGCTGTATTGTATTTAAACTGTCCAAATTAGTTTAAACAAGCACTTGATTGCAATGCCTTTAATCATAGTAATGGTTACTAGAGCCTTGAAATAGAAAACACTATAGAAGTGTAATAAGTATACCTTCACCACCTTCCTCAATAATCATGCTTCAAAAAATACTTATTGGAAAAAACATTCAACACTTTAATAGATAGTTTTATTGCCAATAAAATTGGAATAGCCGATAGCTTCGTAAGTAATGCCTTATCAAAAAACTTAAAAGCCAATTTGATAGCTTTATATGCTGCACAACAATTAAAATCTGCCGGAACCGGTAATATTGAAAAAGTTACCCACGATCAACTATTTAGAGGCGATAAGATATATTGGTTGGATAGAAAACATAATGACGAGCATGAAAATGCATTTTTCGATTTAATAGATGCATTTATTGTATACCTCAATGAAACTTGTTATACAGGCATCACCGGATATGAATTTCACTACACGCTTTACGAAAAAGGAACGTTTTATAAAAAGCATATCGATCAATTTAGAAATAATGATAGTAGAAAATATTCCATGATTACCTACTTAAACAGCCAGTGGCAAAAGGAAGATGGGGGCGAATTATGTATCTATCAAAATGGCAATTCTCAAAACATTGAACCCAATAGCGGCAAAACGGTTTTCTTTCAAAGCAATGCATTACAACATGAAGTACGCATCACCCATCAACAAAGAATGAGTATTACCGGTTGGTTAAAATGTTGAAATGAAAAAGTAGGCGTATTAAAAATAATCCAGCCTCAAAAAAATGAATTAATATGCTTAAATTACTGTTGTTATATTGATGATTCAACAAACAATATATGCTTCCCAAAAAATTACTTAAATTTTTCTTGCACAATTAAACATGAAAAAATACACGATTATTGTATCACTAATTGTTGTAGCAGTGCTAATCGTATTTTATACATGGACGGCCAATAAGGCTCAACAAGAAACTGCACGTTTACTTTCAAACTTTAAAGAAATAGATCGTCATTTAACAGCTTCTTTAGATAGTAACTTGCAACAAAAAGGATTGGGAGCAGCCAATACATTATATGCGATTGCAACTCAAAAATCGAAAATTATATTAAGCATCGATAGCCTTGTCGCCAGTATTGATAAATTTAATGAACCAATAATTTCAAAAAAAATGTTACAACCCTATAAAAATGACCTTATAGCGCTTGTACAAAATATTCAACAATTCAATACACTTAAATCAAGCACAATTGAATCTGCTCAACCAGATACCATCAAGTATTGGTCTTCGGCTTCCGAAAAATTTAATACGCAAATATGGCTTGAAACTTTCTTTTATAACAAACCTAAAGAAGCCATTATCACTTATTTAAACTTCTTAAAGCACCAAACAACTAGCAAGTATTAATACAATTATCTATCTGCATTAAATTGAAAAAACTGTATACATTTGAAGTATTATGTTATCAAGAAAAAAATTTATACAGCAATCTGGCTTAGGACTTGGATACGTAATATTGCAATCACATTTTAGCGCTTTGAAATTAAACGGATTTATCTCTCAACGTCCCGAACTATCTAAAAGAAAATTCACCTCAATTGCAGTAGAAAATAAAATAAAAAAAGTTAAGGCCGCCATAGCCGATGAAGAACTAGCGTGGATGTTTGAAAACTGTTTTCCCAATACACTAGATACTACTGTTACCCATTATACAAAAAACAACAAGCCTTATACCTATGTTATCACCGGCGATATAGATGCCATGTGGTTACGTGATTCTTCTGCACAAGTTTTTCCTTATTTAAGTTTGGCCAATGAAGATGAAGCCTTAAAAAATGTATTAAAAGGTGTTATCAATAAACAAATTGAATTTGTACAACTCGATCCCTATGCCAATGCTTTCTATGATGATTCGCAAAAGATAAGTGAATGGAAAAATGATATTACCATAATGAAACCCGGCGTGCATGAAAGAAAATGGGAAGTAGATTCTTTGTGTTATGTAATCAGGTTATCGTACCATTATTGGAAAACAACAGGCGATGCATCCATCTTTGATGAAGATTGGAAAAATGCTATGCAATTAATTGTACAAACTTTTATAGCACAGCAGCGCAAAGAAAATAAAGGGCCGTATAAATTTCAACGCGAAAACGGCAATCCTTTAGATACGCAATTTGGAAACGGATACGGCAATCCTACACAAAAAATTGGATTAATTCATTCGATGTTTAGGCCATCAGATGATGCTACGTTTTATCCCTTCTTAATTTCATCTAATATGTTTGCGATTGTTTCATTGAAACAGATTGTAGAAATATATTCAGCGAATTTTAAAGATGTACAATTCGAAAATACTTGTACCGTTTTAGCGCATGAAATAGATGCCGCTATTCAAAAATATGCTGTATTTCATCGCGAGGGTTTGGGCAAAATATATGCATTAGAAATAGATGGATTTGGCAATGCCTTATTTATGGATGATGCCAATGTACCCAACTTACTCTCCATTCCTTATTTAGGCTATGGCACTTATCAAGATGCCTTGTATATAAAAACCAGAAAATTTTCACTCAGTGATGGCAACCCTTGGTTTAATGCAGGTAAATATGCAAAAGGAATTGGCGGCCCGCACGTTGGTGAAAATAAAATTTGGCCAATGGGTTTAATCATGCAGGCATTAACTACAGCAGATGAAAAGGAAATAACATACTGTTTACGTACCATAAAAGCTACCCATGCCGGAACCGGATTTATTCATGAATCTTTTGATGTAAACAATCCTAAAGATTTTTCGAGAAGTTGGTTTGCATGGGCCAATACTTTATTTGGCGAATTAATAGTGCATCTTTACGATCAAAAACCACACCTTTTAAAACAATTGTAAATTAACCCTATAAAATTTGAATAAAGATGAAAAATACAGCATTAATAACAGGAGCATCAAGTGGCATAGGATTAGCCTTAGCAGAAATTCATGCAGCCAAAGGTGGCGATTTGGTTTTAGTAGCAAGAAACAAAACTAAACTAGATGCACTTAAAGCAGATTGGGAAAAAACGTATAAAGTAAATGTGTATACAATTGGTAAAGATCTTTCTGCCCCAGAATCGGCACAAGAAGTTTATGCCGAAACTACAAGAGAAAATATTGAAATTGATATTTTAATCAACAATGCAGGCTTTGGTGACTTTGGCATGTTCGAAAAAACCGATTGGAATAAAGAATTGCAAATGATTAATTTGAATATCACCACACTTACTGCTTTTACCAAATTATATCTTCAAGATATGATTAAACGTAAAGCCGGTAAAATAATGAATGTTGCCTCAACAGCGGCATTTCAACCCGGGCCAACAATGGCTGTGTATTGTGCAACCAAAGCTTATGTATTAAGTTTTTCGGAAGCCATTAGCAATGAAGTGAAAGATAAAGGCGTATCGGTGACTGTACTTTGTCCAGGTGCAACCGAAAGTGGCTTTCAAGCAGCGGCAGCAATGGAAGATAGCAAATTGGTGAAAGGCATAAAAATGCCCAGTTCTAAAGAAGTGGCCGAATATGGTTATGCGGCCATGATGAAAGGTACTACCGTTGCCATCCATGGAATGATGAATTATATAATGGCCAATTCTGTACGATTTATTCCAAGAGCAATGGTGCTAAAAGTTTCTAGGAAAATTTTGGGTAAAGCTTAATTTAAAATTTGAAAAGCATTGTTACTTTTCAAATTATTTTTAAAAATGTATTACATAATAACATCGCATAAATGAACACATCTAAAAAACCTTTGATGATATTAGTTGCAGGGCCATATCGTTCTGGCACAAACGATATACCAGAATTAATTGAAGCCAATGTAAAGGCTATGACAGATACGGCTTTGGAAATATATCGAATGGGACATATGCCGGTTTTGGGCGAATGGTTTGCACTTCCACTGATAGAAGCGGCAGGTTCTAAAGAAGTTGGCGATGCCATTTTCAATGAAATATTTCATCCTATAGCCGTTCAATTGATTGATCATTGTGATGCTGTATTAAGAATTGGCGGTGCTTCATCTGGTGCCGATGAAATGGTAAAAACCGGAGAAGCAAAAGGTAAAATTATTTTCCATAATAAGCATGCTATTCCATTCGTGGGTAAACAATAACTTCAATACAATTTTAAGTTGAATATTTCATTTCAATGGATTGGCGGAGCAACATTTATTTTAAATGTTGGCGATTTAAAAATTGCCTGCGATCCTGTTTTATGTGAAAAGGGAACAGTGCAAGATTATTTTTGGTTCAAATCAAAAAGATTAGAAGAACCGATATACGAAACCACCACTTTCAATAATATCGACCTTTGGCTTATTACCCACAATCATGAAGATCATTTGGATACAATTGGATTATCTACAATTCATTCCAATTGTACTGTTGTGAGTAATGGCAATGCTTCTACAGTTTTAAAAAAGTCTGGCATTTCCGATTTAACCATTTTAGATTGGTACAACACCAAGCAATTTTCTATCAATGGATATACAATTAAAGTTGAAGCTATACCTGCAATCCATGGTGTAAATCCGGTGAGTGCGTTTTTTGCAGGAAAAGTAAACGGATATTATTTAACCATATCAAAAGGTGAAGAAATATTTAATTGTTATATAACCGGCGATACGGTTTATAAAAACAAAGTGATACAAGCATTGAAAGGCAAAGCAATAGATCTGCTGGTTGCCAATATGGGAGCCGCAAAAGCAGGCAGTTGGATAATGACTTTAACCTTAAATGCAAGCATGTTAAAAAAGATGATTCAAGTGCTTCAACCCAAAATGGTTATTCCTGTACATTACGGCACTTTTGAACATTATAAAGAACCAATCACAAAAATTGAAGCTATTAATGATGAGCGCATAAAATTTGTTAAACTAGGTTCAACCATTGTTTTGCATTAAATTAAAAGCATTTTGGCTAAAGTGCACATGAAATTCACACACACATCAACCAAAATACTCCGCTTAGTTTATTGATAAAAAAGTACCGCTTACCCAAAACATAGATTTACAAATCGGTAAATTTCTCAAATAAAGTATCCAAAGGACTAAATACTCTTTCTTTATCCAATTGGCAAATATGCAAATAAACTAAAGTTGTCTCTAAGCGGATATGCCCCAGCAATTCTTTCACTGAAATAATATCCAAACCGTCTTCAATTAAGTGTGTAGCATAGGTATGCCGTAATGTATGAACATGCACATCTTTTAAAATTCCTACTTTTTTACATAAACTTTGAATTACCCATTGTATACCACGCTGACTATAACGGCTATCAAAATCACCTCCAAATTTTCGACTAGATTGTCCATTAAACAACCAATCTTTTGGCTTAGTCTTTTTAATAAATGTTTTTATGCCTCTTATTAAATGCTTTGATAGCGGTAAATACCTATCCATTTTCCCTTTTCCTAAAACAACATGTAATTGTTTTCTATCAAAGTCTAGGTCTCTCAATCTTATATTTCTAACTTCTCCACAACGAAGTCCACACCCATACAATAAGCCAATCAAAATTCTATGTTTTAATAATTTTGCACCTTTTAGCATACGCCAAACCTCTTCCTTACTTAATACTACCGGCAGTTTTTTTATTGTTTTAATTGGAGGCAGATTTAGAAAACTATACGGCAATCCCTCTGTTTTAAGTAAAAAACGCAATCCATAAATAGTGAACTTAAAAAACGTTTGAGAGGGTGTTTTTGAACGCTGTTGCAATTCAAATAGATAATCTTGTATTTGTTCTGAATGAAGATTTAAGGGTAAACACTTAAAATGAAGCGCAAGGGCTGCAATATTTCTAGCATACAATTCATAGGTTCTTTCACATCTGCCCAATAAACTTATATTACGCCGAAAACGTAAAATCATTAATTCAAATCCGGGAACTTCTCTACAGGCCCTAACAAGTACGTTATCTCGATGCGCTGTAATAGTTATTTTTTTTTGTCATACTAATAAAATTTAAGCTTCGAAGTAATTGCATTTTTATGATTTCAAAAAAAGAAAACATTCATTAAAAAAATGTTAGCAAATAAGCATGGCTAAGCGGTAAAGAAATGCTTTATTTTATATAGAATATACTTGAAGTATAACACCAATAAAGAAAGTAAATACAATTATACCTTAATATTCAAGAGAAGTGAAATGAATAAATATTTAGCCAATTCAAACATACTTTAACATAAAAAAGGCCCAACCAAAATAGGTTAGGCCAAATATGATTAATGAATGTGTAAAATATTAACCGCCAATTTTACGCCAAGTAGTTCCATCCGAAATTACTTCCATAGTATTAGAACCAGAACCATTAGCTAAAGTATTGGCAGTAGATCCATTAGCTACTGTAACAGCCGGACTAATATTCATACTAGTAGTACCATGATTGATAAGTTTATATACTCTTCCCGTACAACCACTTGCTGTTGGTAAAGTTATGGTAGGCGTACCTCCACCGGTATTGATAACAATATAATCAGTTGCTGTTATGGTGTAACTTCCGGTACCAGAACGGTAACGCATGGTTATAGAACCATTAACCGATAAAGATGAATTAGGTGTTGGTGTACCTATACCTACATATCCGGTATTTCCATCCAAACGCATCCTTTCAGTATTATTGGTTGCAAAGAACATACTGGCAGTAGTGTTGGTTGCAAAATAGAAATTACCAGCATATGAAGAGGCACCACTATTTGCATAACCTACATTACCAACCTGAACGCCATTGTTATCCAAAAAATCGAATGAAGTATAACCATCGGCAGCAGTATTTCTAAACTGCATCAAGCCTCCAGTTGCTGCTAAATTATAAACAATTTCTAAAGGCTTTTGTGGCGTTCTGGTACCTAATCCCATTCTACCTAAACTATCAATCACCATTCGTTCTACATTATTTGTTCTAATACGCAAACTTCTTAAATCGGTTGTACCTAAAAATTGATTGCCTGAGTTAATACCGGTATTTCCTGCGGTAGACCATCCTGCACTTCCTACTAAACTGCTTACTGATAATCTGCGTAATAAACCGGTTGCGTCTGCTGTTACTACAAAATCGGTAGTAGCCCCTGCACCTAAGGTAGAAGCCGTAATTGAACTTCCAAATGCGGCTGCACCCGCAACAGATACTGCTGCATTTAAAGCTGCCGAACCGGCAACAGTTAATGTACTATTTAAAGTAGTAGATCCACTTACTGTCATGCTTGTTGAAAAAGTTTTAGCACCTGCAATGGTTTGTGCACCTGTTGTAATTACTCCTCTATTGGTTGCAGAAGCGTCGGGTACATTTAATGTAATAACAGGAGTAGTTGTTCCGTTAGCTACGGAAGAATTTAAATCCGTTCCTGAAGTGCCTAAAGTTAAAGCCGACACTGAAGATACTGTGCCTGATGTACTACTTGCATTAGTCCAACTTAAAGTGCCAGTCCCATTGGTAGTTAATTGCTGGCCGTTTGAACCGTCTGCACTTGGCAAAGTGTAAGTTGTAGAACCTGCTGCTGCGGCGGGTGCAAAACCAACATAGCCGCTAGTTGCTCCAGACAAACGAAGGGTTCCTTTAACATCTAAAGTTGAACCGGGCGTTGTTGTTCCAATACCCACATTACCACTTCCCAACATTGTCATTACTGTAGCGTTGGGTGTTCCTGTGCCGCCCAATCCTAAAACAAAATCCATTTGTGTATTTACATTTGATCCACCAGCAACTGCATCACCTATTTTCAAGTCAAAAGTTGGGTTATATTTTAAATTAAAAGTGCCTGGCCTAATCAATCGCAGCGCTGTTTCAGGAGCAGTTGCAGCCGCATTTGAAGTGATTTGTGTTGGAGAAAAAATATTAGTAATGTTAGTTCCCAAACTGCCAGATGCTGTACCGGATTGTACCCCCAAACAAGTGCCACCATTGTTGTGAAAAGTGGTCAATGGCGAAATAGTGGCAATGCCCACATTACCACTACTGGTGATACGCATTCTCTCCGTATTGTTTGTTTTGCTTACAAAGTCAACTGCATCGGTGGTACCAATAAAATGGGTGCCCGCAGTGGTGCCACTGTTGCCTGTTCTGCTCCATGCTACGGAATTGATGGCAGGAGTTAAGTTAAGTGCAGTAGCCGATACACCATTTACGGTTGTAGTAAGGTTTGCGCCCGACAAAGAGGTTGCATTGCTATTTATAATATTGACAGCAGTTCCTACAACACCATTGATGGTTGTAGTTAAGCTGTTAACACTAGAAGTATTGCTTACAGAAGTTGCCCCAGACAAAACGTTGGAGATGGTTCTTCTGTTAACTGCACCAGTAGCTGCATTGATGGTCAACACACTATCAGTAGCTGCACCGGTTGTTGTTCCGGTAAGTCTCACTGAGTTACTAGCTGTTAATGCGCCGCTTATAGTTGTTGCTCCTGTAAGCGTTTTATTTCCTGCCAAAGTTTGTGTACCTGTAGTTACCACACCTCTCGCAGTTGCTGATGCATCTGGTACGTTGATGGTATGTAAAGTTCCGGTTGATGCAATATTAACATCAGTTCCAGTTGTTCCTACCCCGATGGTTTGAACCGATCCGGTTAGGCCGTTTAAGCTGGTAATGGCTGCTCCGCTTAAAACACTTGCTAATGTTCTTCTACGAGCTAATCCACCTGCAGTTAAAGTAAGCAAATCATCTCCTACTGCACCTGTAGCTAAAGCCGAAAAAGTAACAGATGCATTGCTCACAGCAAATGTACCTGAAACAGTTGTTGCTCCGGTTAAAGTTTTAGCACCTGCAATGCTTTGAGTTCCTGTTGTAATTAAACCTCTTGCTACAGTAGAAGCATCGGGTAAGTTTAAAGTATGTATGGTGCCGGAAGATGACCAAGTTGCATCATTACCGGTTGTACCTAATGCAAATGTTTGAGTTGATCCGGTTAAGCCATTTAAACTGGTAATAGTACTGCCACTTAATAAACTTGCCAATGTACGTTTACGCACTAAACCTGCACCGGAAATTGTCATTACCTCATCGCCTACTACACCAGCGCCTAAGCTTGTTAAATTGATAGATGTATTACTTGCAGTAAATGTTCCCGAAACTGTTGAAGCACCAGTGAATGTTTTTGCGCCTGCAATTGTTTGTGTACCGGTAGATACTACACCTCTTGCAGTTGCTGATGCATCCGGTAAATTAAACGTATGTGTGGTACCGGTAGAATTTATTGCAAAATCATTACCGGTTGTTCCTGTTGCAAAGGTTTGGGTTGCGCCGGTAAGTGCATTCAATGAAGTAATACCGCCAGTACCGGTTGCCAACTGCACCCAATTGGGCGTACCAGATGTACCGATATTTACAAAAAATGCATTAGAGGTGGTATTATATACCATCAAGCCTTTAGCAGGTAAAGGAATTGCATTCATTTGCACGGTGGTTATTCGTGGTGCAAGAAACCCTTTGTTGGTGCTGCTTACATCAAGCATTGCACTGGTATCGGGCTGGTTACCGGTTTCATTTATCGCAATGTTTTGAGCTTTGATTTGAGTAACACTCATTAAAGCTAGTCCAATAAGAATAATGCGGACGAATTTCATAATCTTGTTTTTAATAGTTTGGATATTCGAATAGCCACCAATTATGAGAATTGGGCTCAGCTATAAACGAATATAGCATAGCCCTTATTGTTTAAATTGATGAAAAATATGAATATCGATTATTGATTTTCAATTTGTTAATAAACATATTGCTCTTCCAATTCGGGCATTGGTTTCAATCAATACGTTGATGTACGTTAGTACAGCTTTGGAGTTGAAATTTTATCTATTGATTTACAGTTCGTTTGAACGGGTATTGTACATAAATAAGTGTTGGCAAATCTATTATCTTGATGCTGATTACGCTGCTGAAGTACCTTATCTAACAATTCTGCTAATCTGTTAAATAAAGACTGAAACAATGGGGTTAAAGTTGGTTGCATTTTTCTTGGAGTTTGTATACTTTACTAACAAATATGTGCCAATTACATAAATTTATAAAAGTCAACTTGTTGCATCCATTACTATATATAAAACTGTCTGTATGGTGGAAGTTTTTCCAAAATACAGACAGCTAATTCGAATGAATGATTTATTGAACTAAGAAGGATTGGCGATATACTTTTTGGTTTGCAGTATGCAATTCTAACCAATATTTACCTGTAGGCAGCTCCAATGTAGGACGATAAGTAGTAGTTCCATTTACAGCATTTATTGCAATATTGCCGGTGGAAACCCTTTGTCCATTAGCCGCTATAATTACCAATTGTGCACTTACATCGGCAATACCTTGCCATTGAATATTCAATTGATTTCCTGTAATTGGATTGGGATAAATTTGAATACTGGCTTGTTGCTTTCCAATAAATTTCGCTTGTGCAACAGAACTGTATCCGGTTCTTCCATCTGCATCAACCGATTGAATTCTGTAAAAATAAGTACCTGCAGTTAAGACTTGATCTTGATGATTGTAAACTAAATGTGCAGTTCTGTTGCCTTGTGCAGCTACTTGAGCAATTGGAAGAAAATTTCTTCCATCATTACTGCGCTCAATAACATAATGTGCAACATTGAGCTCTTGCGCTACTTCCCATTGTACATCAATATTTTTTTGAACAGGTGTTGCGGTAATGCGTATAAAATTAACCGGCAAAATATAAACTGGTTTAAATACTAATCGAAACCTATCTGCTACTGCCGATGCTGCATTGCCCGTTATTGAAAAATTAACCAATGTTGGCGTTTGAAGCGATACAGGTGTTTGTGTATTCAAAAATTTATCTTCAAGAATTCCTTGAAACGATCCAACAGGAATATTATTTGGAACAAATTCAAATTGATACTGACGTGCAGATGTTCGCGAAAGTCGATAAAATAATGTATCGGTTACTTGTAATGGTGGTCTACGTTCGGCCGTTAAAAGCGATCCTCTTCTAAACAATCCAATTGTTTCATTTTGATTGGTTAATTTAATGGCATCATCTAAATTAACACTATCCGTAAATAAAGCATTGAACTCCGCCAAATTACCATCTGCCAAAGTTTTTGTGTCATTAGATTCTAATAAATACAAATTGGTGTAAATAGCAGGTGTTAAACTCAATGCTTGTCCATTATCAACAGTAGTTTCGGGCGATTGATAGGTGTTTGACGGACGAAATACGAAGTTGTTGTTGTTACTCGATTTATAGGTTTCTTGAAATTGAATGGAAGCCGATCCATTACTTTGGGTTTCTACAAAAAACGCTTGTGTAGATTGAACATGTTCTGTTTGCTGGCTACTCAATAAAGATTTTGTCCATATGCCATCATTGTCTAAATCATCCAACATCACATATGCGCCTAACTGATTTACCTGTGGATCCCAAACATAAATTCTTTTAATAAGATTTGTACGCGTAACCAAATTCATATTTACCGGAGAAGGATAGGGATTACCTACCAATGTAAATTGACCAATTCTATTTGCCGCAGTAAAACTTTGATTTCCAGTTTGTAACACTCCGGTAGTAGTTAATGTTGTAATATTTGTATTGGGTACAAATGTATTGGCAGGGTTTCTATCGCCACGCACAAAAATAAAATACCCAGCATTATCGCCCGATCCAGCACTTCCTGGAGATATAGGTAAATGCGTATTGGAAATATTTGAAAAACTTTGTGTAGCATGATTCCAACGACGTAAAGAAATATTGTTCATGGAACTAGTATCTAAACCATTTCCTGCTGCACCTGTTGGGCTAGACCCTGTAACAAGCGTACCTATACCCGGTGTATAAACGCCATTATTTTGCCAAGATTGAAAAATAGTTTTTGTTGAAGTTTGTGGTGCAGTCATCAATCGCCAAGCTCGTTTTGCCGGTACATATCTTTCTACTCGAGCAATACCGGTAATTTGTGCAGTACCTGTTAATGGTGCAACTCGTGCGGTTAAATTGGCATCCGATTTTAATACCAAATTACTATCACTTACCAATCTGCCATTTGTTATAGAAAGTACTGATCGTACATTCATGGTAGAACGTAATAATATAGAACTGTTGCCCGATTTATTGACTTCAAAATTATAAAAAGTAGATACCCCATTTACAAAAGTGCGAGATGAATCTAAATGACCAGAAATTGAAACGGTACTGTTTCCAGCAACAAAATTACCTTGATTAATAAAACTGCCATTACGTACTACCATCGTAGGTGCTCCCTTCATAACCAATGATGTACCCGGACGAATTAAAATGCCCTGTGCAGATGAATACAAGGTAAATGAAGTTATCATTACCAGTATAAAAAAATACCGTTTATAAAACAGACTATAGGTCGAACAATTAAATGCTGAACGTTTGTCGAAACACATGATAAATGGATATTGGATAAAACAATCGAGTTATTCTTGTAGAAAAACAACTACACCGTTTTCGAATTAAACGACAATTGAATAAGCATATTGTGTAAAAGATGAAAAAAATCAACTGAATATCATGACGTTAAGATCATTTCAAAATTTGTTTAAAAAAATATATTTAAAGTAAATAAAAGTTTAAACTCATATGTTACCCTGTTGGTAGAATTAATTCTATCTGAAATTTACCGAGTGCAGTTATACCAGTTTCTCATTTCTAATTAAAAGCTAATCGTATCCTATCAAACAACTCCTTTAGAAGTGCCCAATTAAATACTCTATAGAATTCTTTGAATTAGAATTTGAATAATCATGATTGTTTTATTGTGTATAAGTAATTAATTCTGATATCTGCAACCCTTCAAATAATTACGAAATACATCAAAAAGCAGCGTACCTAATATATCTTACAATAGCAACAAAATATCTTAAATTTGACCATATGCATAGATACAGGCAACATTTATACCCTTTTTGGAATCCTTACTAATTGCAGTTAAATAAATTGGCCTTTTTATCATAAACTCAATTCAACAATATGAACAAATACATGCCCATATTATTTTTCATATTGTTTTGTGCTAATAGTAAGGCGCAAATAAATTGGCAACGAACCCCATCGCCCAATGAAAACGTAAGTTGCTTAACAACTGATAGCACTATTATCTATGCCGGAACTTATACCTATGGTGTTTTTAAATCTATTAATGATGGAACTAGTTGGAGTAATATCAGTTTAGGGCTTGCAGATTCTAACATCAATAAAATTCAATCCTCTACCGATAATAAAATTTTTGTTGGTACCGGTACGCATGGCGTTTATCAGTATAATGGTGTGAATTGGATTGCCATCAACAATGGTTTACCGGCCAACAATTTAGTAGTAACTGCATTTGCAAAAAGCGCAGGAGGTGTTATGTTTATGATGGCCACTACAGGAAAAATTTACAAATGGGATGGTAACAGTTGGACAGACATCAGTTTTAATTTTCCTTCTTTAGGCAGAGACATTTGCATAAGTTCAACAGGAAGCTTATATGCTTCGGCATTTGCATCTGGGATTTATAAATTTGATGGCGTTAATAATTGGACAATTGTAGGAGGAACAATGCCCAATAATTTCGTTACACGATTTACGATTAGCAATAACGATACTATTGTTGTGGCCTGTAATAGTAATAATGTTTTTAAATGTGCAACTTCGGGTGGTACGTGGGTGAGTATTAACAATGGATTACCAGCAGTAAATGTAAATGCCATATTATCCGACAATCAAAATAATTTAATAATTGCAACTGCTGCGTCTAATGGCGCTATTTATCGTTCTATTAATGGAGGAATAAACTGGACGCTCATTTCATCTGCATTATTTACAACCAGTTTCAATTGCTTAACAAATGGCATCTCCGGTAAACTTTTCGCAGGTGCATCCGGTGTTTTTAAAACTCAAGATATAGGCAACACATGGGTAGATCTAAATCCGGGGATGGTTGCCCCAAAATCTGTGAGCAGTTTTTTATGTACACAAAATGGAACATACTTTTGCAGCACTATTTATGGCCCATGGCGATCTACCGACAATGGAAATACTTGGCAATTGAAAAATACCAATATTGCACATTTTTATGTTTTGCAAATCATTGAAAATGCTGCCGGAGATATTCTATTACATGCCCGTAACACTGTACCCAAAGGAGCCATTTATCGGTCTACAAACAATGGCGAAAGTTGGACGCAAGTTGCTGCCAATGGTTGCGATAGGTATACAAAATTAAAACAACACAAAGCCGATACCATTTGGGCAGCTTCTCAATTTAGTGGCGCTACTACCCTATCTTATTCCATTAACAATGGTGCCAATTGGGTAAATAATCCGCTAACCATTTCCGCTATCTGGGATATAGATTTTAGTAAAGACCATACCATTTTTATAGGCAGTGAAAGCGAAGGTGTTTCTCGGTCTTCCAATGGCGGACAAACCTTTACATTAGGTGTTGGCAATACCATTCCCTGGTACGGCAATGTTATTGAAATAGAAACCGATGCTAATGGTGTAATTTTTGCTGGCAGCGATTGGTGGACGAATACGCTATGGTTTTCGAGTGCAACAGAAAATGGTGATGTATGGACAAAATTTACTGACCCCGATTTAATTGTTTCAGGATCGCAAGACTTGATTTTCGATTTACACAACAATGCCTATTTAGCCTGCGAAAACAATGGCATCAGAATGGCTTACAATACCATATGGAATGCCAATACCAATTGGATAACCAGTAATAATGGATTGCCTTCGCCAACCAGCTATGTGAATGAATTAAATTTTGATACGAGCGGCTATATGTATGCCGTATGCTACGTAGGAAATGGCCATAACGGTGGATTATATAAAAGTACAACCGTAATAAACCCGCCCCTTTCATCTACCTATACATTTACAGGCAATGGTAATTGGAGCGATGCTTCAAATTGGAAGAACAACTCTATGCCACCTCCTAATTTATCGGGCAATGCCATCATCATCATTAATCCTATTTCTACCGGCGAATGCATTGTTGATGTTTCCCAACAAATTTTAAATGGAGCTATATTAAAAGTTGTTTCCGGAAAGAAAATTCGAGTTAATAGCAGCTTAACAATAACCCAATAAAATACAACAATCTAAATTATTCATGATTCAAAATGCTAATGAAATAAAACCTTTAGTTCAACAACAATTGTTTCAAATTGATGACGATTTAATTAAAACTACAATAGAGCAAATTTTGATTGAGCCAAACAAACATTTTAGAATTTGGGAAAATAGCACTACTGCAGAAGAAATTGAATGTTGGACAATTGCCATTGACAAAGAAAATAATTCATCTATTGTATATGCTGAATTGGGATTTGGGCCAAATCATCCATGGGGATTGGTATCTAATTCATCCCAATTTGTAGGCATAGATTCTGGGTGGCTCAAGAATTTAAAAGATTGTTTTCTAGATTCTTTTAAAGCCGCTGAGTTACCCATTTGGATTATTGAAAAAAGAGTTAATGCTGAGCAACACGAACAAATTGCTGAAAACATTACAATGCAACAAGCGTTTGAAATAATTAACAAGCTAACCACTGATAATAAAATTTATCATGTGTTGGTAAGAAAATAAACCAAGTTTGCTTATGTTAAAAAACAGCAATTTATTCCCTTATCACACAAATTATTATTGGCAATTAACTTACTGTGGAAACAACAGCTATATTTCTAAAAGTCTGCAATGAAATTTCAACAATATCAATAGGTTAAAAGCAAGCTAAAAATAAACCTAGCCTTATACGATTTCAGTAATATGTGCATGTTGAAAAAGAATTAATCAATTTCTGTTTCAGTTGTTTTTTTCACGATTTCGCGGATAATTGTATCCAATTGTTCTGCTGAATCACTAATATAATTTACAAGTGTTTCATCTTTTAATACATCCCTATTTTTGTCTTTCATTAAACTAATCAATCCCATCAAATTGGCTAATGGAGCCCTTACCACATGCGATTGTGTCCAAGAAATATCTTTCAATGCCTTATTTTGAACTTCAATTTTATGCAAGCGATCCAAGGTTTCTGTTAAATCTATCATAGCACCTAAAGCACGTATTGCTTTGCCATTTGCATCTCTAATGAAAACACCTTTGTGTTGTACATAGGCTATGGCTTTATTGGCTTTATAAAATCTAAACTCAGCCGTGAAATATTGTTTACTAGGATCATTTAAAGCTTGAAACAAAGCCTCAAGAACCCTAGGCCGATCATCGGGGTGTATATTTTTTGTCCATAATTTATAATCACTTTCCTTTAAATCATATCCAAATATTGTTGAAAATCCTTCACCCCATAAAACCTTGTTATTTGCAATATCCCAATCTATAATGGCCTCAACAGTGGCTTTAGCTAATAACTCAAACCGTTCATTGCTTTCGGATAATGCTTGTTCATGTAGTTTACTCTTTGTAATATCTAATGTAATGCCTTGCAGCTTGATAGCCTTACCCAGATTATCTTTCATTAAATATTGTCGCTCAAAAATCCATTTTACATTTCCGGAAGGCGTAATAATTCTTTTCTCTAATTCAATGATTGATGTATGTTCAAATATTGTATTGAGATCGGTATAAAAACTTTCTTGATCTTCGGGATGAAATGCAGCAACAATATTTTCAAATTTCAAATCAAAAGATTTTGAATCAACTTCAAATATTTTATACATTTCATCCGACCATTGAATGGAAGATTGAATTAAATCATTTGTCCAATATCCTAAACTGGCAATTTCACTCGCCAATTGAAGTCGCGAATTGGTTTCTTTTAATTGATTTTGAATTTCTATTTCTGCAGATACATCAACTGCTGATGCCAATCTTACTTTTCTACCTTCAAATATTAAAAAGGATGTTTTCACTTTTACATGAATCATTTGTCCATCTTTCTTCTTATGCCGAATGATTCTTGGTATAGAGAATGTATCCGATTCTACAGCAATTTCAAACACTTCATTCAATTTAGCTTCATCTTCTAAAAGTTTAATGTCCATTAAAGTGAGTTGCGCATACTCTTCTGCTGTATATCCATAAATATTACAAGCAGCTTCATTTATGAGTATAAACTGAAGTGTTTCAATATCTATAATCCACATAGGCAATGGACTATGGTTGAATAAATGCATATACTCCTCTCTTGAATGATTGAGCTTAATATCAGAAATATGTTGCACATCGATAATTTGCTGATAATAATTAGAAGTGGTATCTATATAATGTTTCACTAAAAAATACAACATCAATGCCGTAATTAAAATAAAACCCAAACCTTTAAATGTTTGAATTTTGGTGAGCAATTCAATGTCGGAAGTGAAAATTTTTAAAAAATAATCTGAAGCATAAATATATACTGCACTAAATGCTGAATAAAAAAGCACAATTTTAAAGGAGAAAAATTTACTCCTCGAATGAGTTGAACTATCCATCTCAAGTTAGGATTAAGGCACTAAACGAAACAATCCTCAAAGTTAAAATAATATGTATACTTATAGCGTGGATATGACAGCAATCATAATTATTGGCAATAAACCGGTTGACTGAATCATGTAAAAGAACGGAAAAATGACATTCATTATTTTATAATTGTTTGCAAATCAATACGCATTAAAAAACAATCTACAGAATCGAAATAAGATGAAATAAATTTAAATTGTAATCAGGTTTAAAATCCTCAATTTAGTACATTCATTCATTGATCTAATACTATGTCCAAGCAAACATCAAAAAAATTAACTGCACATGAAGTCAATTCAATTTGTGCAATTTTAAAAACACGTTTCAAAAAAAAATGAAACGTCATAAAGATTTAGATTGGAGTAAGATTGAAAATAAACTCCTAAAGCATGCAGATAAATTATGGTCGCTCCACATGATGGAAGCTACCGGCGGCGAACCCGATATTGTAGATTACGATAAAAAAACCGACACCTACACTTTCATGGATTGCGTCGACGAAAGTCCTAAAGGAAGAAGATCGGTATGCTACGACAAAGCTGCACTAGATGCCCGTAAAGAGTTTAAACCCGAACACAGTGCAATAGAAATGGCCCATGAAATGGGGATAGAATTGTTATCGGAAGAACAATACAAATATTTACAAAAATTTGGAAACTTTGATGCAAAAACTTCAAGTTGGATAAAAACACCGGATAACATTAGGAAATTAGGCGGTGCGCTATTTGCCGATTACAGGTATGAAAACGTTTTTGTGTATCATAATGGCGCAAGTTCTTATTATGCTGCTAGAGGATTTAGAGGATGGCTTAAGATCTAAATCCTTCTTTAGGCTTAACCTTTCAAATATTCAGCATTTAATATTAGTATGGTATTCTAAAGTATTTAAGTAATTAATTATGGATGCACTTATTTCAATTCGCCCCTTCATAGCTTCAAAAGATTACACTTTGTCAAAATCATTTTATAAAGATGTAGGCTTTGAAGAAATTGTATTGAACCCT
>JBMOEQ010000002.1:0-42070 GCA_049314655.1 Ferruginibacter sp.
AATCATTACATCTACCCCATTGCGTTTTACTTCACCGCTGGCGCCGGGTATTCTTGGATTGGCAAGGGCAATGATGGCAAGGGCAAAAGCAACAATGAACAGATAAGATTTTAGGGCGTATTTTGAAGGGCTATATCCTTGTATCAGTTGCGCCACTAATGCCGGATCTCCAATTTTTTGCTGTGTTTTTTTCTTCCATCTTACAGAGATAACATACAACACAACCATTACCGGCACAAATGCCAGCGCTAAAAGATATTCGATATGTTCAAACTGAATCAATACGTTTATTAAAAAAGATGCACATCAATTTAGTTCAATGCATTCATTTAACGATGTTAAAATATTTAATTGGTGCCTTTGAAATAACCCAAATGGTTTAAAATTGATTTGGTGATGGTCAATCGAACCGTTTTTACATCAACTGCTGGATCTTTCGATTTCACCAAGGTTACAAAAAAGAAGGGATGATTATTTTCTTCCACCCATCCAACAACCCAACCGATGGTATTTTTATTTTCATCATAACCTAATCCGGTTTTATACGCCAATTTGTAAAGGGTATTATCTTCCTGAATCATTGTCTCACGAACAATTTGCTGGCTTCTTTTTTGAAAAGGCAATTGATCAAAATATAAGCGTTTTACCAAACCCAATTGTTCATCGGGAGAAACCTTTAAACTATTATCTAACCAAAAACTGTCGATTCGTGCTCCAATTTTTGCATTACCATAATGCAAGGTATCTAACCAATGTTGCAAAGTATCTTTTCCTAATCTGCGTGCTACTTCTTGAAAATAGGGAACCGAACTTACTTTAAATGCTTGTTCCATCGATAAATCTTTATTCCATTCCTCATTCCAACGCTTTATACCATCCCATTTAATTTCCATTTTTTCATCGGTAATTATACCGGTTTCTAAACCAACTAATGCATTAACAATTTTAAAAGTAGACGCTGGCAAAAAACGTGTTGTGTCTAAAGCCATGTTGTATACCGTTACTTTTCCGTCTTTATTATTCATTAAAGTGAAACAACCTTCTACATTGTTTTCTTTAAAATATTTTTCTAACGAGTTGTCGATTTTAGCTTTGTTTACCGAACACGACATCCAACAACAAAGGGACACTATTGAAAGTAATTGAATAAGCTTTTTCATTACAGATAATTTTATGAATCTTTAAAACCTTGATGAACTTAAATTGTTTATTTATCGCCTACGTTTTTTTGTTGTTGCAAATGTTGGGCAGTTGCTTCGAGGGTATCGTAAAACTCGGTTCCATATTTACGTACGAGTGCATCTTTTAGAAAAACATAAACCGGCACTTTTAATTGCTTTCCTAAAGTACATGCCGCTTTGCATAAATCTTCGCGGGGTTCGTAGTTTACATACTCGGTAGCTTTATTTTTACTCAACTTTATACGCACCGGAAACAAATGGCAACTGATGGGTTTTTTCCAACTGATTTTTCCATCGAGATAAGCCTGTTCTATTCCGCATTTTACAATGCCTTTAGCATCTACAATTCCATAAACACAAACCTTACTTTCGATGGTAGGTGTAACCCAACCAAATTCCTTATCGTATACATACCTGCCCTGACGTTGAAGTTCTTTGACGCTTTCTTCGGAGAGATAAGGTAATACTGTTTCGTATACTGCATTGATTTGATCGAGTTCATCTTTTTCTAGAGGAGCACCGGCATCGCCATCTACACAGCATCCGCCTTTGCATTTATTTAAATCGCATACAAATTGATCTTCAATAATTTGATCACTTACGAGGATATTATCTATAGCTATCATAACGGCGCAAAAGTAAGCAGAATCAGCGATAAGGTCTCAAAAACCTTCTATTTTACCTTGCCTATATTCCTTAAAATAGTAAGGGTTACTCTATTCCCTTTAACAAAATTCTAACAACTATTCTTATGCAATTGAAGTGGGCGTATCATCTTTTGTGGAAACAAAATTTATGGTTACCAACAAAATATTGGGGCTACAACGCATAAAGTCTATTTCCGCTGTGCTTTTATTTTGGGTACCGGTAAGTTTTTTTAGTGTATTGATGGTTTGGAACACATTGCCTTATTTCAACCTTCGCCAAGATTTTAGGTTTATTGAAGAGCGTGCCGTTCTTTTTTTGAAACCTGTATATGCTTGGAGTTTTTATTTCCACATTGCAGCAGGTATGTTTTGTATCCTTGCAGCACTAACACAATTTTCAACCAACTTACTCAAAAAACGAAAAGCCATTCATATTTGGATGGGCAAAATATATGTATTTGTAGTTATAGTAATTGGAGCGCCAACCGGTATGTATATGAGTTTTTTTGCTAAGGGTAGCCATGCGGAAAGACTGCTTTTTATGTTTATGGCCATCTTTTGGTTATTTACTACTGTAAGAGGTTTACAAACCATTTGGAATAAACAAGTAATTGCGCATCAACAATGGATGATTAGAAGTTACAGTATGGCATTAACAGCAGTTACATTTAGAGTATACCATATACTTTTCTATTATTTTGGATGGGATCATTTACACAATTACGAAATATCGCTATGGTTAAGTGTTTTGGGCAATATGCTTATTGCCGAGTTAGTTATATTAAGTAATAGGAAGCAAAAAAACGTTCGATTTATTCCTGTTCAATCAACCCCTTAATAGTATTCATTTTTAATCAACCATTTAAACCAATCGAATTATGAAAGCAATGATTTATGCAGGCATTGGATTATTTTCAGTAGCCACCATTTATGGCATTACAGGTTTTTATACTGCCGAAAAATCGGGGATGTTAAAAAAACTGTATTATGAAGAGCCGCTAGAAGTGCGTAATATTCAGGAAGTGCCGACTTCTAAAAAAAATGCAGTACAACCAAAAATTGTTCAAACTAAAAATGAAGAACCGAAGGTTGCAAAAATCAAAAGCACAAAACAAAAACAGGCACTAAAAAAAGCAGATGAAAAGTATACTAAAAGACGGATCAACTTGAAGCAATTTTCGAGATCGAGAATCGAAGAAATGCCCTTACCGCTTGAACCAATAAAACCGATTAGTCTTAGTGAAGAAAAGCAATAAGTTAAGCTGAGCCTATTTTTTCTTCCATTGAAAAGTATTGATCAGGTGCTCCAAATCTTTCTGTAAAAAATTATGTACAGGCAGTAAAGAATCGGCATTAGGAGTAGAATCGAAATATAAAGCTCCCCTTAAGAAATGTGTAGTTGTATCGCTTAAGAAAAATTGTTTGGCAGTTGCTGCGTTTCCGCCTACTTTAAAAAAAACGCCATGAACTTGATTGGGCGTACTTATAATGCTATCTCTTATTGAGTTAGAGACTACATTGTTTTTATTAGTAAGTGTAAATGCATCAACTACCATTTTATCGAAGATATTGATGCCAATAGAATCTTTATACCTGCCATCGGGTTGTTTGATTTTAAACAAGGCTTTGCCACCAACTGCTTTATAACTTAAGAAAACCCTTGCATTGAATTGTGGAAAATCAACATTAATCCAATAACTATTTTCGGGATTGTTATCAAAGTAGGTACTGTCTTGTATTATTTGTGCGTAGGTTGGATATTCAAAAGTATAAGGAAAATTTTCGCGATTGAATGCTTGATATTTTCTTTCGGGAAATTGGATATTGAAATAGCCGCGTTTTTTAGAAACATACGGACTATTACATGCCAATACAACAATTGCAACAACACAATAGCTAAAAAAAACTACAGATCGAACACGCATGAAAAAAAATTTAAGCTTCCGTTTCGGGATCTTGATGAATAATCAATTTTACTTTGTCTATTCTATTTTTATTAATTTCCAATGGAATAAAAACATAAGGATTGGCAATAACTTCGGCACCAACCAATGGAAATTCACCAGCAATTTCCAATACTAATCCGGCTAAAGAATCGCTATTACCGCGCAATTCATCAAAATGATCAGGAGGTAAATCCATCATTTTACAAACATCATTGATCATGGTTTTACCTTCAAAAATATACGTGTGTTCATCAATTTTTTTATTGGCACTTTCTTCATCATCAAATTCATCTTTAATATCACCGATGATTTCTTCCATTATGTCTTCAAGTGTAACAA
The DNA here is from genome assembly GCA_049314655.1 of Ferruginibacter sp. GTDB lineage: Bacteria > Bacteroidota > Bacteroidia > Chitinophagales > Chitinophagaceae > Ferruginibacter. The sequence continues at coordinate 4,114 of JBMOEQ010000002.1, forward strand.
TACCTGCGGTTCCGCCAAATTCATCAACTACAATGGCAAAATGAATACGTCTATTTCTAAACTCTTGTAATAAATCTTCAATGAGTTTATGTTCATGAACAAATAATGCAGGCCTAATTAAATCGTGCCAATTAAATTCCACTTCATTTTCTTCGTGAACATGTGGCAATAAATCTTTTGTATGAAGCATGCCGGCAATTTCATCCAAATTGTTTTTATAAACCGGCAAGCGAGAGTAATGTAATTCTTCAACACGATGTATCACTTCATCAAAATGACTTCCAAATTCAATACCACAAACATCTAATCGGGTGCGCATAATTTGTTTAACCGTAGTGTTTCCAAACTTTCGGATACCTTTCAAAATTTGCTTTTCTTCCATTGTAGCTTCATGATCGGGCAGTAAATCAATGGCATAATCGAGGTTACTATTGTCTTCTGTTTTTGAATTCCCGGGCGAAAATTTATTTTCTACATTTTGGCTTAACCGCACCATTCTATTACTGAAACGGTAGCTTAAGCTATTGCTGATTTCAACAATTAAAGAGGCGGTTGATGCAAACCAAACCTTATCATACGTTGCCCAAACTTTTGGTAAAACTTCGCCAAAAAGTAAGAGTAAAGAAGTAACGGTGATGGCTTTTACTAAAAACTGCGTCCAAAAAGCCAAATGAAAGGGTTCGAGCCAACCATCCATTAAAACATTTGAAATAAGGATGATGCCGATATTTACGAAACTATTGGCAATTAATAAAGAAGCTAAAAGCGATTCGGGATGTTCGAGTAAAGAAATAATACGCTTAAAGGAAGGCTGTGGCCTAGTTTTAAGCATGTTGATATCTTTATACGTAAGCGAAAAGAAAGCTACTTCTGCGCCTGCAATTAAAAAGGAAAGTGTAAATAAAATGATTGCCAGAAAAATCAATACGACAGATGCAGCCGGATTTATATCTAATAATACAGGCGGCATGCGTAGAAAAAAATGAGAAACCGAATGGTAATCCAAGTAGGTAATTTTTGGTTAAAAAATGAATCGAATATCGATCCGTAATTATTAAAAAGTTAATTGCTCGGGCGCATCGTCTGCTGTAGGGGGCATATCACCACCTTCGGGCATATCGCCAGAAAAAGAACTTTGTGTGCCATCATTTCTTTTGTCTAACATAATCAAATTATCGCCTACAATTTCAGTTGCAAATTTTTTGTTGCCTTCTTTATCTTCCCAACTTCTTGTTTTTAGGCGGCCTTCGATGTACACTAAACTTCCTTTATGTAAGTATTTTTGAGCCAATTCGGCCAAACCTCTCCATAACACAACGGTATGCCATTCTGTTTGGGAAATGAGTTTACCGCTTCTGTCTTTATAGGTTTCTGTAGTGGCCAAAGAAAATTTAGCAACGGCAATATTGCCTTCTAAAAATTGCATATCGGGTTCCTTACCCAAATTTCCTATTAACATAACCCTATTAACGCCTCTCATAAAGTTAATTTTTGTGCTGATTTTTTTGGTTATTGTTACAGTACAAATTTAAAGATACATAATTATATCAAACAAGATTTCACTGTAAATGAAGGAATCTATTGGTTAAATTTTCTGCTGTGAAGGGCTTATTTTAATACGTTTATCGGAAGATATCGGTCAATAAAACGCGGAAAAGCAAATTTGGATATTTTATTTAAGCTTACTGCTTCAAATTCAGCAAGTTTAATTTTTTCGTTCAATTGTATATGTAAAAACTGCCCGAATATAATTTGATGGGTAAGAACTTGCTTTTGAAGCGGTGATATTGATGTTAATGTAAATTGAGTAGTGCCTAAAGTTTGGGCTATTTTCTTTTTCAATGCCGCGCTAGCCGATACTATTATTTGCACTTGTTGAAAGGGTACAAATTCATACAAATTTTCCCAAATATCGCCTGCTTTTCTTTTGCGAATAAAAACAGAATCCTTGTATTGCACTACCAAAAAATGTAACCACCGTGTTTTCTTTTCTATTGATTTTGATTTAAGGGGCAATACCTCTACAGTAGATTGTTTTAAAGCTTTACATTGGTTCCGTAGTGTACAAATTTCGCATTGTGGTAATTTAGGTTTACATACAACGGCACCAAAATCCATGATGGCTTGGTTGTAAATACCCGGATTTTTTTTATCTAGAAGATGTTGGGCTAAAGCATTGAATATTTTTTTTCCTTCAGTTGTATCTACTGCGTTATGTATGCCAAAAAAACGAGCCAATACTCTATACACATTGCCATCAACTACAGCATAGGGTAAATTATAAGCAAATGAAGCAATTGCCGCTGCGGTATAAGGGCCAATTCCTTTTAATAAAAGTATACTTTGATAATCGGTTGGAAATTGATTTTGGTATTGTTGGGTAATAATTTTAGCAGTGGCAATTAAATTTTTGCATCTCGTGTAATAACCTAAGCCTTCCCAAAGTTTAAATACTTTTTGTTCTTTGGCAGTGGCTAAGTCTGAAACTGTAGGGAAAGATTGTATAAATCGATTGTAATAAGCAAGTCCTTGTTCTACCCTGGTTTGTTGTAAAATAATTTCGCTAAGCCATATTTTGTATGGATCTTTTTCTCCCTTCCAAGGCATAACACGAGAATTGTCGTGCGTATTCCACAACAACAAGTTTTTTACAAAGAAATGTTTAGATGAATCGGTAAACATTGATAATCAAACCAATAAATGAGAAAAAAACAAGGCGATTTTTCGAAAATACTGTTTATGAATTACAAATCAGGCAATTATACATCATTAAATTTTTGGTTTATTATAAAATAATTATGCTATTGCTTGATAATCAGCCGCTAATCCCGTATATTCGAAATGCAAAATTGTATAAACACCTCAATTGTTCATTTTTAAAATCTACAAACATGAGAAAGGCGGACTTAATTGCAGAAATTTCCGAAAAAACCGGGATTCCAAAAGTTGACGTTATGGTAACGCTGGAAACGATGTTTAAGGAAATTAAAAAATCTTTAATTGCCGGTGAAAACATCTACATCCGCGGGTTTGGGAGTTTTATCACCAAAAAAAGAGCAGCAAAAATTGGTAGAAATATCAAAAAAAATATTGCTGTAGAAATCCCCGAACATTATATTCCTGCCTTTAAACCGGCAAAAGAATTTGTACAAGAAGTTAAATCTAAAAAGTTAGATGAGGGAGAAACAGCGCAATAGCGTAAATTCGCCGTCTAATATTTTTTTGTGAAAAAACAACAACTTCTTCTAGCAGGTGCCGGAATAGTAATACTGGCACTCCTTTTCTTTTTTGGAAAAACAGTAACGGATAAAAAGCCTACCCCTGCAGAAAATGGCATGGCAAAGGTTGCTCCTACCTTCAATTTTGAGGAATATCTCGAAAAAGAGAAAAAAAATCTCACCCCATCCCAGTCTAATTATTTAGGAAAAATAGAAAATAGTGTATCCCGAGGTGCAGTTAAAGCACAGGAAATCAAGATGTACGAAGATTTGGCGGCATTTTGGAAAGACTCTGTACGCCAACCCGAATTGTACACTTTTTATTTAGGAAAAGCAGCGAAGTTGGTAAATTCTGAAAAAAACCTCACCTTTGCCGCCCAACTGACGTTGAGCGACCTTCGACATGAGCAAGATTTAGTGAAAAGAGGATGGAAAGCAGAACAAGCAGTTGCACTTTTTAATCAAGCATTGGAATTGAATCCGGAGAGCGACTCTTTAAAATTAGGTTTAGGCAGTTGCTATGTATTTGGAAAAGGAATGGCCGGCGATGCCAATGAAACGATGAAGGGCATCCAAGTGCTGTTGCAATTGGTAAGAAAAGATTCAATGAATATGCAAGCCCAGCTTGTTTTAGGTATTGGAGGTGTGGTTTCAACGCAATACGACAAAGCTGTAGATAGATTATTGAGGGTGATTAAATATCAACCTGATAATGTTGAAGCAGTTTCTTGGCTTGCAGATGCTTATAGTGCAAAAGGGGATAAAGAAAATGCCATAAAATGGTACGAAGTGAGTAAGAAAATGATCAATAATCCTGATTACTCAAAAGAAGTAGATGAAAGGATTAAAGCACTAAAAACAAAGTAATTAACCCGCTGGAGTTGTTAAAACGAAAGCAAAACATAAAATTATTCATTCACAAAAAAGACTTGAGTTATGCCTTGTGGTAAAAAAAGAAAACGTCATAAAATAGCAACACATAAGCGTAAAAAACGCTTAAGAAAGAACCGCCATAAGAAGAAATAAGTAGTTTCTTTTTATACGTTTTCCGGTAGCTCCTTCCGGAAGTTGTTATGGTATGAATACGTACATTACTTGAGGTAGTGCATGTATTCATACATTTTATTACACCTGTATCATCTTGTTATGGATAATAGCGTAATGCCATTCCCATCTAAATGTATGCAGTTGTACAGTGCAGAACGATTCTAAATGCGTATTGCTTGACAAAAGAACTGATTATAAATGTGGCTCCGCTGGGTGTAGAAATTGCCCTGATGGAAGACAAAAAGCTGGTAGAGTTGCACAACGAAAAAGCTGATGCAAACTTTGCTGTTGGTGATTTGTATCTGGGAAAGGTTAAAAAACTTATTCCCGGCTTAAATGCTGCATTTGTTGATGTTGGTTTTGAAAAAGACGCTTTTCTACACTACACGGATTTAAGTCCTTACATACGCTCTTTACTGAAGTTTACCAATATTGCCGTTAACGACAATTCCGAAACCGGATACGATTTTGGCAAACTCGATGTTGAACCGGAAATTGTAAAAACTGGGAAAATTGCAGAAGTATTAAGTGGCCGACCCAATATTTTAGTTCAAATTCTAAAAGAACCAATTGCGGCTAAAGGACCTCGCCTAAGTTGCGAACTATCTTTACCGGGCCGATTTGTTGTGATTACCCCATTTAATGATGTTATTGCGGTTTCTCGAAAAATTCACAGTTCAGAAGAAAGAAAAAGATTACACAAAATCATTGAAGCTATCAAGCCTAAAAATTTTGGTGTAATTGTTCGTACTGCAGCCGAAGGCAAACAAACTGCTGAATTACATGAAGATTTAATTTCATTAGAAAACACTTGGAAAGCCATTCAATCCAATCTAAAAAATGCAGTTCCCCCAGCTAAAATTCTAAGCGAACAAGGCAAGGCCAATAGTATGTTAAGGGATTTATTGAATGAAGATTTCAATAGAATTGTGGTTAATGATAAAAATATTTTTACCGATACTAAAAATTATATTCAACGTATTGCGCCCGAAAAAGCCGATATCGTTACTTATTATAATAATGGTGCACCTATTTTCGACAGTTTTGGAATTACCCGCCAGGTAAAAGCTGCTTTTGGAAAAACAGTTAATCTTCCTAGTGGTGCCTATCTTATTATAGAACATACCGAAGCGCTTCATGTTATTGATGTGAATAGTGGCTATAAGAGTGTAAGCAATAATCAAGAGCAAAATGCTTTAGAAACCAATTTAGAAGCAGCAGAAGAAATTGCTCGACAATTAAGGTTGAGAGATTTAGGGGGTATTATTGTTGTTGATTTCATTGACATGAAATTGGCGGAAAACAAAAAGCGTTTGGTAGAATCGATGGAGCAATTCATGCGCACCGACAGGGCTAAACATGCTGTACTTCCTATCAGTAAGTTTGGACTCATGCAAATCACCCGTCAACGCATGAAGCCCGAAATGAACATCAATACCAGCGAAATTTGTCCAAGTTGTAATGGTACTGGTAAAATTTCATCTACCTTAATTTTAGAAGATGAAATAGAAAAAAATCTCAGCTATTTAATCATGCAAAAACATCATGGCTTAACCATACAGGTTCACCCAATGTTACATGCCTACCTTACTCAAGGATTTATTTCAAGAAGAAGAAAGTGGAGTTGGAAATACAAACAAAAGATTAAAGTTGTAGCCAACAGTTCTTGTCACCTTACCGAATTCCGTTTCTTCGACGATAGTCAAGAAGAAATCAAATTATAAAACAACCTTCATTGCTTTACAGTTCGTGGTAACTGTACACATAAAAAAATCCCGGAAATTAATGTTCCGGGATTTTTATTATAAGCGATAGAATATGTTATAGCATATTTTTAATTTCTGCAATCAATTCTCCTTTAGTGATGGGTATACCCATGATTTTGTTGTAAGCTTTTGCATCTACAAAGTATTTATCACGGATGATTTTCACCAACTGCCCATCATTAATTTCGGGGATCAATACCTTATCATATTTGCTGATCATTTCTCCTAAATTACTAGGGAAAGGACGAACATAACGGATATGCGCATGTGCTACTGCATGGCCTGCTTGTTGCAATTCTTTAACCGCACTTTTGATAGCGCCATAAGTACTGCCCCATCCTATTACCAAAACTTTACCAGATTCTGGACCGCTATCTAATTTTTGTTGGGGAATATAATCAGCAATTTTTTCAACTTTAGCTGCTCTGGTTTTTACCATAAATTGGTGGTTAGCGCTATCGTAACTGATGTTACCGGTTTTATCTTGCTTTTCTAAGCCACCAACACGATGTTCTAAGCCGGGAGTTCCTGGAATAGCCCAAGCCCTTACCAATTTTTCATCTCGTAAATAAGGTAAAAATTTACCGGCACTATCTTTTAATTGATCATCAGTTGTACTGGCAAAGTTTACTTTAATAGGTTCTAAATCTGCAGCTGTTGGATATTTCCATGGTTCGGCACCATTTGCAATATATCCGTCGCTCAATAAAATTACCGGCGTCATATGTTGAACACTGATGCGCACTGCTTCGTATGCAACATCAAAACAATCACTAGGCGTAGAGGAAGCAATTACCGGCATTGGACATTCGCCATTTCTGCCATAATAAGCTTGTAATAAATCGCTCTGCTCTGTTTTTGTTGGCAAACCTGTACTTGGCCCGCCTCTTTGAATATTAACAATAACAAGAGGAATTTCGAGCATCACTGCCAAACCCATTGCCTCGGTTTTTAAAGCCATTCCCGGGCCGCTTGTTGTAGTTACGCCAAGCAATCCGCCATAACTGGCACCAATTGATGAAGCAATGGCAGCAATTTCATCTTCCGCTTGAAAAGTTTTTACACCAAAATTTTTGTATTTGCTTAATTCATGTAATATGTCGGTAGCCGGAGTAATAGGATAACTTCCTAAAAACAATTGTAAGCCACTTTTTTCAGCAGCGGCAATTAAACCATACGCCAAAGCTTGGTTACCCATAATGGAACGATAATTTCCAGTCTCCATTTTAGCTTTTTCTACTTTATACCGTGTACGGAATGTTTCAGTAGTATCGCCAAAATTATAACCGGCTTGTAATGCTTTCACATTACTTTGTAAGATCTCTGGTTTTTTACCAAATTTCTCCGTTAAAAATTCAATGGTATTTTCCATCTCTCTGTTGTACATCCAATATAGAAAACCGAGTACAAACATATTTTTTGCACGATCTTTTTCTTTGGTACCCATGGTGATGTCTTTCAATGCTTCACGGGTCATTTTCGTGACATCCATTTTAATCACTTCATATCCCTCAAGACTATTATCTTCCAATGGATTTACGCCATCGGGATAATTGGCTAAACGAAGATTTCTTGTATCAAAACCATCTACATTGGCAATGATAATACCTCCTTTTTTTAAAGCCACTAAATTTACTTTCAATGCAGCAGCATTCATGGCAACTAAAACATCACAAGCATCGCCGGGAGTAAATACCCTATCGCTGCTAAAACGAAGTTGATAACCACTTACACCGGGCAATGTTCCTTGAGGTGCTCTAATTTCGGCCGGAAAATCGGGGAAAGTTGCTAAATCGATACCCAACAATGCAGTATTATTGGTAAACTGACTACCGGTAAGTTGCATACCGTCGCCACTATCTCCCGCAAATTTGATGACCACATCTTGTAAAACCTGTTCTGAAGTATTCATACGTGCAATAATTATTAAAGTCTTTGCAAGTTAATTGATTTTCAGTTTTAATTGAACTGATTTTTCAACACAGAAATGATTTTTTCTACTGATGAAAGTCAGCAGAAAATCCTCATTTTGCCAAAATATCCTTAAACCCATGTTTCCCCTTCCAATTTTATTCGTCTACAAAAGAAAACACATATTTTTACATCAAATATTAAATACTATGGACTTATTTAAATCGGGGAATCCTACATTAGGAGAGAAAGCATTTAGTAAAACAGCCGGGTATACCTACAGTGATTCAATGACCATTAATGGAACCCTACAAAAATTCGGTTTCATGTTGTTGATGTTAATGGGTACCGCATTTTATTCTTGGAAAGAATTTTCTGAAGGAGGAAATGTTATGCCTTTAATTTGGACAGGTGTAATTGGTGGATTAGTAGTTGCCTTGGTGATTACATTTAAAAAAGAATGGTCGGCTTACTTAGCGCCTTTATATGCTTTATTGGAGGGTTTGTTTTTAGGTGCAATTTCTGCCTATTACAATGAGGCGTTTGCCACAAAAGCGCCTGGTATTATAATGAATGCAGTTGGATTAACTTTTGGAACAGCCATTGCGATGTATATTTTATACAACCTTAAAATTATTAGAGCTACAGAAAAATTTAAAGCAATCATTTTCACAGCTACAGCCGGTATTGCCATCTTTTATTTGATAGCCATGGTGCTAGGATTTTTTGGCGTACATATGGCATTTTTGCATGAAGGCTCTATGATAGGAATTGGGTTTTCGCTTTTTGTAGTAGCCATTGCAGCATTAAATTTAATTCTAGATTTTGATATGATAGAACAAGGTGTTGCTGCCGGTGCACCAAAATATATGGAATGGTATGGTGCTTTTGGATTGATGGTTACTATTGTATGGTTATACCTCGAAATATTACGCTTGCTTTCTAAGTTGAGCGATAGAAAATAACTTTATCAGCTATAAAATTGAACGCCTCCAAATGTTGTTTGGAGGCGTTTTTATTAAGATGCAGTGTTGTTTAATTGTTGCAGTAATGATTTAACTTTCTCACTTATTAAATCTCTAATTGCATTGAATTCAATTGGCTCTAAGTGTTTGGGATCGGGAATTTGCCAATCAACGAATTGCTTTGCAGGCATCCATGGACAAGCATCTCCACAACCCATTGTTACAACAACATCAAATGGAGCAAAGGCTTTTACTTCATCTAAGCTTTTACTGTCATGGGTGCTTAAATCGTAACCGAGTTCTTGCATGGCGGCAATAGCTTTGGGATTTACAATTCCACTAGGTTTGCTTCCTGCACTATAGGCTTCTACATTTTCGCCTCCATGTATTATGGCAAAGGCTTGGCTCATTTGTGATCGATTAGAGTTTTCGATACAAACAAATAACAGTTTCTTTTTCATTGTAATGAACAGGATTTTATAGAAATAAATATTATAACAATTGGCTTTTGGTGAATTTCTTCTTGAACCAAAAGGCCAAATTCACTAATGCAATAAGTGCAGGCACTTCTACTAAAGGGCCAATTACACCTGCAAATGCTTGTCCGCTATTGATAGAAAACACCCCAATGGCAACCGCAATAGCTAATTCGAAATTATTTCCTGTAGCTGTAAAAGCAATGGCAGTAGACTTTCCATAATCGGCTCCCATTTTTTTCCCAATGAAAAAACTTACTACAAACATGATCAAAAAGTAAACAACCAAAGGAAGTGAAATACGTAACACATCAAAAGGAATTTCAACGATGAGCTTTCCCTTTAAACTAAACATTACGATGATGGTAAACAATAATGCAATTAAGGTAATGGGCGAAATAAAAGGAATGAATTTCTTTTCAAACCATTCTTTGCCTTTCATTCGAATCAATAAATAACGAGAAACCAATCCGGCTAAGAAAGGAATGCCTAAATAAATAGCAACAGATTGTGCAATTGCGCCTATAGTAATCGTTACAGTTGTTCCTTTTAATCCAAAATAAGGAGGAAGAATAGTGATAAAAAACCAAGCATATACACTAAAAAACAATACTTGAAAAATACTGTTTAAAGCTACTAATCCGGCAGCGTATTCTCTATTTCCTTCAGCTAGTTCGTTCCACACAATAACCATTGCAATACAACGCGCTAATCCTATTAAAATAACGCCAGTCATATATTCCGGCTTATCGGGTAAAAAGATAATAGCTAAAAAAAACATTAAAATTGGCCCTATCACCCAATTGAGTAAAAGTGAAATACTGAGTATCTTTTTATTACTGAACACAGTACCCATTTGTTCGTATTTTACTTTTGCCAATGGAGGATACATCATCAGTATCAACCCTATAGCCAAAGGAATATTGGTTGTGCCTTCCGACATATTATTTACCGCTGTAGTTACAACAGGAAAGTAGTACCCAATTGCTACACCAAGTAGCATGGCCAGAAATATCCATACAGTTAAATAACGATCTAAAAAACTTAAATTCTTCCTTTGAGCTGGAGCACAATTTTGAGCAGACATAATGTTACATTTTATTAACAGCAACCACCACCCGGTGTACAACATGATTTTTCACTTGGCTTTTGTGCAAAAACCGTTATACTAAAAATGCCAATATTAGATTGCTTGAATTCGTTTAATGCTTGTGGTGATAAAAAGGCCGATAGAATATCATCAGGAATATGAATGGCTTTTTCTTTTTGCAAATTGATTGCCGTAAATCCATTTTGCTCAATCAGTTCTAGATAAACTTGTTTTTGAATGGCCCCTGAAACACAACCTGCATATAATTCTGCTTGTTTGCGTAAGGTTTCCGGAATTTCTCCAACCAACACAATATCAGAAATACTAAAATGGCCGCCTGGTTTCAATACCCTAAAGATATCTTTCAATACGGCATCTTTATTGGGCACTAAATTTAATACACAGTTACTGATTACCACATCGGCAACATTTCCACCTACTGGCATATTTTCGATATCACCTTCTCTAAATTCAACATTATTAAACCCTAATTTATCAGCGTTGGCTCGGGCTTTTGCAAGCATGGCCGGTGTAAAATCAATACCTATAACTTTGCCGGTTTCGCCGGTTTCGGCTCTTGCAACAAAACAATCATTGCCAGCACCACTGCCCAAATCTATAACAACATCGCCCTTCTTAATCAGCGCAAATTGTGTTGGCAAGCCACATCCCAAACCTAAATCTGCATCAGGGTTATAGCCTTTCATATCGGTATAATCATCCGTCATAATATTATACACTTCGGTGCTGCAACCGCCGGCACCACAACAGGATGAGGCATTGGTTGCTTTATCTTGTAACGCAATTTCGCTATACTTTTCGCGTACGATAGATTTTAATTGTTCTTCAGTTTCCATTTTATTTTGTTTTAAAAGGTTAACAACAAGCTTGTTGATTTTTAATTTTTAAGCCATCAAATAATAAACGAAAAGCGCTATTAAATTTTTCAAATGCTGCCCAATTGATACAATAGCAACTTCTAGGACCGTCAATAGTTCCTTTGATTAAATCGGCATTTTTTAATGCTTTTAAATGTTGTGAAACGGTAGATTGCGCCAATGGCAATACCTCCACTATTTCGCCACAAATACATTCATTTTTTTGGGCAAGTACTTTCAAAATTGCAATTCGAGCAGGGTGCGACAATGCTTGTGCAAATGCAGCTAAATCTTGCTCCTTTTGGGTAAACGATTCTTTTCTATTTATGGCCATGATTAATCTATTATCGCAAATATACGATAAAAGAATATGGAAGAACAAATTTTTTCGAAAAGTTTTTCTTTTGCAGTTGAACTGTTGATGAACAATCGTTGAACGGTGGTTTAGGGATTAGAAGTTTAGAGTTTAGTCAAGTCACTATAAACTTTAGAATCCTTATAAACTTTTTAAACTTTAAACACTTTAGAATTATAGTTTAGAAGTTTAGGGTTGAGGCAACTCATTATAAACTTTAGAATCTCTTTAAACTTTGTTTAAACTTTTGAAAGCTAGTTTAGAGGTTTAGAATGGGGTGATCTTCTTTATAAACCCTATAATCCTTATAAACTTTACAATCATACCACACAGCCATAAAAAAAGGCGCATCCGAAAATGCACCTTTAAATTTTATAGTAAGAAATCAACTATTCCCTACCGTCTAATAAATTGCCTAATCCGCCAAGGATACTACCTTCTTCTTTACGATTAACAGTTCCGTATTGCATGATTCTACCGGCTAAGCGACTAATGGGTAATGATTGAATCCAAACTTTTCCTGGACCGCGTAAAACTGCAAAAAATAAACCTTCGCCTCCAAACATAAAGTTTTTGATACCGCGTACCATTTCTACATCAAAATCTACACCTGCTGTATAGGCTACTACACAACCGGTATCAATTTTTAATACTTCACCCGGCAGTAATTCACGCTCCACCACATAACCACCGGCATGCGCAAATGCCAATCCATCTCCTTCTAATTTTTCCATAATAAAACCTTCTCCACCAAAGATACCGGTGCCCAATTTGCGTTGAAATTCTATACCAATACTTACGCCTTTAGCAGCGCATAGAAATGCATCTTTTTGTGCAATGATTTTTCCGCCCAACTGTTTTAAATCAAAGCAAATAATTTTTCCTGTGTAAGGTGAAGCAAAACTCACTTTTTTCTTTCCTTGCCCGGTATTGGTAAAAGCAGTCATGAATAAACTTTCGCCCACCAATAGTCTTTTACCGGCACTAAATAATTTTCCTAGTATACCGCCCGATTGCTGTTGACTTCCATCACCAAAAATGGTTTGCATTTCAATACCGTTATCCATCATCATAAATGCACCGCTTTCTGCAATGGCCGTTTCACCTGGGTCTAATTCTACTTCTACAAATTGAAGTTCTTCTCCATAAATTTTGTAATCGATTTCGTGATTGCTGATCATAGCTTTAAAATTTTAGTAAAAGTAAAAACATTCAATCGATACTTAATGCTTTTAAACAGTTTCTACGACCGATGGTGGAATTATTTATAAAAAAAGGCCCCGGAATATATCCGGAGCCTATATTAAGTAGTCATTGGAAAATCTGATCTAAGACTTTATATTCCGAGGTACACCTTTCCACACTTTTTTTCCTTGTATGAAACGTACACCGTACATTAACCCAACAAAAATGAAGAATAATGGACCTAGGAAACCAAAAATAGCCACCCATTTACCACCGTAAAACTGTTCCATTGGACGTTTCAATCTTTCTGCAATGATGTACATACTTGGTACCATTACTAGGGTTAAAAAGAAAGAGAATATTAAACCAAAGATAATCGTCCAACTTAATGGCCCCCAGAATACCACACTATCTCCACCAAAGAAAATATGCGGATTGAGGTGTTGGAACAAACTTACAAAATCAATATTAAACCCAACGGCCAATGGCAATAACCCTAATATGGTGGCTATGGCAGTTAACAAAACCGGAATGATTCTAATTCTACCTGCTTGTATTGCGGCCTCACGGGTACGCATACCTCTTCCACGCAATTCATCGGTAAATTCTATTAAAAGAATACCGTTTTTAATTACAATTCCCGCTAATCCAACTATACCCACACCCATCATGATGGTTGCAATAGTCATTCCTGTAAATGCATAACCTAATAATACCCCAATTACAGAGAAGAAAATTTCGGTTAATACAATGAATGGTTTACTCATTGAATTAAACTGCAAAACAAGAATCAAGAAAATCAATCCTAATGCTGTTAAAAGCGCCGTTCCTAAGAATGCAGAGGTTTCTGCTTCTTGCTCTCCTTGTCCGGTTTGTTTAATGGTAACATCTTCCGGAACTTTAGTAATGCGTTTAAAGTCGGCAATTTTTTGAGCCAATTCTTTATTTACAGCGCCTGTCATAGACGGATCTAATACATTCGATTGCAACTGTATGGTACGTTTCACATTTTTTCTTCTGATACCACCTGAAGTATTGGTATAATCTACAGTAGCAACTGCACTTAAAGGAATAGATTTCACACGCATAACATTCATATCCATAAAAGTGATGCGCATATTCAATAAATCAGTTACGTTATTGCGAATTAAATCGGTATACCGCAATTGAATTTTATATTCATCTTCCCCATCTTTTAATTTGCTTACTTCTTTACCAAAAACAGCGGTACGTATTTCCATACCAATTTGTCCGGTTGATAAACCTTCCATCATAGCTTTTGAACGATCTACATTCAATGTGATTTCCGGACTATTTAAATCCACATCTAATTTTAAATTTTCAACACCATAAACTTGATTGGTATCTAAATATCTAGAAAGATTGGTGGCCACATTTGCAATTTCTTCAAACTTATCGCCGGCAACTTCAATATTCACTGGAGGATCGGTTGGAGGCCCACCATCTTCTTGTGCAACTTCTATACTTGCACCCGGAATGCCTTTCATTTGATCTCTAATCAAGTTCAAATATGGCTTAGTAGCTTTACCATGGCGTTTTTCAAATTCTACAAACGAAACCTGTATACGACCTAAATTCGGTTGTACACTACGGTTATTATCGCGTGGGTTATTTGCACTTACCGCTACATTAGCAATGATACTTTCTACAATACTGCCTTCGGTGCCGGGTTTTTCATTTGCAAGCACTTTATACACCCTTCGTTCTAAAATACTGGTAACGCTATCTGTATATTTAATATCGGTACCCACCGGCATTTTCAAATACACATAGATAAAATTGGGATCGCCACTGGGGAAGAACGTAGATTTATTACCTCTTGCAATCAACAAGAAAACAGCAATAGGAAATAAAATAAATAAGCTTACCAACATCCAAGCCGGACGCGTGCCTTTAAGTACCCAACGCAATAAATTTTCATAATGGTTCATTAACCAAGGCAATGCTCTATTTTGAAAATTATGAATGATATCGTTGATGAAATACGTATTCAACACTGCAAGTACCGACATGAAGATGAGGAAATTGCCCATACCATGCGAACCAAACAAATGCAATACCATTCCCAATATCAAGGAAGCCCACAACCACCATTTGCTGAATATTTCTTTCTTGGGTTTTTCAAATTCTTTGCCCTCAGGTTTCATGAAACTAACAGCAAAAACCGGATTAAAAATAAAGGCTACAATTAATGATGCCGCTAAGGTTAAAATTAAAATGGTGGGCAGGTATATCATAAACTTCCCAATGATACCTTTCCAAAAGAGTAGCGGGAAGAAGGGCGCCAATGTTGTTGCAGTACCAGCCAATACAGGGATAAATACTTCACCGGCAGCTTCTTTAGCACTGCGTATAATAGGCACTTTTCCATTGTTATAAATACGGTGTGTATTTTCAATTACCACAATGGCATCATCTACAATAATTCCCAAGCCAAAGAGTAATGCAAAGAGTACAATGAAGTTAAGCGTAACGGTTGTACCCACAATGCCATCTGCAATTGGTAAAAATAAGAAGGCCACAAATACACTTAAAGGAACACTTAATGCCACAAAGAAGGCATTGGTAACGCCCATGAAGAACATTAAAATAAACAATACCAAAATGAAACCGATGATAATGGTATTTACCAATTCGTTGAATGATGTAGCAGTAGATTTACTTTGATCGCCGGTAATAACTACTTTAAGATCTTTGGGTAAATCTTCTGATTGCTGCATTTCTTCAACTACCTTTTTAACTTTATCGGCAGCGTTGATTAAGTTTTCTCCAGAACGTTTAACAATGTTTATGGTAACAACATTTTTACCATCTAAACGTGCATAACTTTCTTTCTCTTTAACTGTATCTACCAATTGAGCAATATCTCTTAAGTAAACCGAACCACCTTGCGCACTACTTCGTACAACGATATCTTTTAAATCCAATGCATTATCAAATTGTCCTTTCACACGTAGGGTTCTTTTTTGTTCACCAACTTCAATCAATCCACCGGTAATATCCCTATTTTCTCTGTTCACTGCATTTTCAATATCCATGAAACTGATGCGAGCAGCTTGCATTTTATACGGATCTACATTGATTTGAATTTCTCTTTCGGGAGCCCCTACAATTTCGGCACGGGTAATTTCACTGAGTGCTTCAAAATGGTCTTGCATTTTATCGGCATACTGTTTCAGTTTTACACCATCGTAATCGCCACTCACATTTACAAACATAATGGGCATTTCACTGAAAGCAAATTCCTGCACATTGGGCTCTTGAGTTAAATCGGTTGGTAAATCGGAAGTTGCCTTATCAATTGCATCCTTAACTTTTTGCTTGGCGATTTCGGTTTTCACATCTGTATCAAATTCAACAACAATCAAACTATAATCGGTTTGAGAGGTACTTTGAATTTTCTTCACTTTAGCTCCGCTAATTCCTTTTAATTGTTTTTCAATAGGGCGGGTAACTAAATTTTCGATATCCTTTGGTGAGTTACCTACATAAACTGTAGTAACACTGATGGTAGGTACAACAATATCCGGAAACTGTTCCTTAGGCATCGATGTAAATTTGTTCAACCCATACATGGTAATGAGCATGGCAATAATATAAATCGCCGTACGATTATCTATCGCCCAACTGGTTGGAGCAAATTCTTTAAATTTTTCCTTTATTCCCTTGATGACATTCATAAAATTATTTTTGTGCAACCTCAATGCGAAGCAAAGATTCGATTGTTGCGTGGATGTATTTACTTAAATCGAAAGCAATTATAAAACAGCACCAACTTGTTGCCCGTCGTATAAATTTTGATAGCCTTCAGTGATGATTTGTTCACCGGCTGTTAATCCAAATTTCACTTCTACCCATGTTCCATAAACCTCACCAATAACTATATTCTTTTTACGGGCAATTGTTTTTCCGTCGGCTACTTTTTCCATCACGTAAACATATTTACCTTTTTCATCAGTTTGTACTACATTAATTGGAGCAACTACAGCATTATTTGCAGCATAATCTAAAATTTTAACTACAGCCAATTGATTGGGTTTTAAACTTGCATCATAAGGAATTTTTGCTTCTGCTATAAAACCTCTTTGAAGTGGATCGATAGATTGACTGAGCAAAGACAATGAAGTTTGAATATTTTTATTGGCATCTGGAATTAAAATATTTACAGAAGATCCTTTACGTACTTTACTGGCATAATTTTCGGGGATATTTGTTACAACTTTTAAGCTGCTAGTATTTACTATTTTAATTTGTGGCCCGGCAGCTGTTGCACCTTGAAACAATTCGCCTACACGAACATTTATAACATCGGCAATACCTGAAACATCACTGTACACATCTGAAGTTTTTAATTGTTCTTCAGCAATTTTCACCTGTTCTTGTGCGGCTTTTAATTGATTGTCTAATGCTTCAACATTTGTTTTAGCAGTAATCAATTGCACTTCGGTTCCAATTCCTTGTTCCCAAAGATTTTTTTGACGTTGATAGATGTTTTTAGAAAAAGTCAATTGGGTTTTGATGCCTTCTAATTGTTCTTTTGAAGCTTTAATTTGCTGACGAACAATGGCGTCATCTAATTTTAATACCAATTGGCCTTTCTTAACAAAATCGCCTTGTTTGATGTAAATGGCTTTTACTTGTCCACCCATACCACGAGGTGAAATGTATGAAATATCATCGGCATCAACATGGCCTTGGATATCGATATAGTGTTTAAAATCTTGCGTACCTACTGTTGCTATGCTTACGAGCTTAGCGCTAGAGGCTTTATCGGAAGCGGTATCCAATTTTGCAATTTCTGCTTCAAGTGCGGTGATTTTGTCATCGTTTGCGGCTTTCTCTTTTTTCAATTTTTCGAGAGCAGCTTTCTTATCACTTAATAAAGCAGATTCGTCTTTTTTGCTTCCACCACATGCACTAAGCAATAATAAGATTAGGGCGCCGGGAATTAAATATTGTTTCATTATGATTGGTTTATTAGTATTAAAGTTGGTTATGATTATAATTTTCCTGTTGCTTTTAAGTAGTCAATTTTTGCAGTGATGGCATCATATAAAGCACTGTAATAATTGTTTTGTGCAACTTTCAATTCGGTTTGTGCATTATAAATTTCTTGATTACTACCTAGCCCTTGTTCGTATTTCTTTTTAGTAGTGTTGTACACTTGTTCGGCAAGCTTGATGTTTTGTTGCTGATTGTCTACTGTTAAGATGGCACTCTTCATATTAAACCTTGCTTGAGCCACTTCATAATCCATCATTGATTTCGTTTGTTCTAAAGTGTTGGTAGATTTTTGTAGACTTAATTTTGCACTTTCAATTTTTGAGCGACGAGCAAAGCCATCAAAAATGGGCACATTAATTTTAACTCCAATTAAAGCGGTAGTAAACCAATCGCCTTTATTGAAAAAATCGAATTTGGTACGTTGCGCATTTTTTGAGTAAGAGCCAAACGCAACAATAGAAGGAATACGGCTTAATTCATAGCGCTTTACATTGTAGCCATTTAGCTTGTTTGCAACAGTAAGCAATTGAATATCTTTTCTATCATTGTAGGTATAATTTTCATCCAAGATATTTTGCTTTAATACATCTTCAGTAATAGAATCGGTTAATATCAATTCTTCTTTCTGTGGCATGTTGATTAAAAATTTCAATCCAGCATTTCCTACAGTAAGTTGGTTTTGAATTTTTAGTTTTTCGGTTTTCAAATTATTCAATTGCACTTGAACTTTATCTACATCTAATTTTTCGGCAAACCCATTTTGATAAATTTGTTTGGTATCGTTAAGTAGTTTTTCAAACCTTTCGATGTTGGCATCAATACTGCCCATTTGCTTTTGGCCAACCAATAATTGGTAATAAATTTTATGAATGTTTGCTTTAATTTGTTCGGCAGTAACTTCTGCTGTTTTGCGTGATAATTCCATTGCGGCATCGCGTGCTTGTAAACCAACAAACACTTGGCCATCAAATAAAATTTGCGATACATCAATGCCGCCACTGGCTACCCAAGGCACACCAAAAGCTAAAGCCAGGTTACCAAAATTACCCCCATTGGGCATGGTAATTGGATTGCCATTACCATCTTTAACGCCTTCATCTACCAATACCCCATAAGTTGCTGGAGAAATAAAATTGGGAATAGATTGAACCGGAATATTTAAGTAATGGGTGCTGCTAATGCTACCGTTTATTTGCGGTAAAGCCAAAGCAGTTATTTCGCGGTTGGTTTGCTTTTGAATTTTAATATCCAATAACGCATTTTTTACTTGCGTAGCATTTTTAATGCCGTAATCTACCGTTTGTTGAAGCGAAAATTCATTTCGGGTTTGAGCTACTGCCCCATTGGCCCCAATAATGCAAATCGCTAAAAAAGGAATTGCTTTTAAGATCATTTTCATTTGTTTACGATGTTTTCTGTTTTGGCCAAATGGTATGCAATAGCTACGATATCATTTTGGCAAATCTGTTTACTATTTAATTTTCCTGTCTGCCTGGTATTTCGATATAAGTTTGTAGCCTTTGGGGGTTACCAAACCATATAAATAATGAATAATCATTTCTTCTTCCATTTCTGCAATGGTGCTTTTCAAATTGCTTAAAAACTCATTGGTAAAAGGCATTAACATACTCTCTACCCTAAAGCGTGTCATAATTTCAATATTAATTTCCGCTCTGTACAAGCCTTCTTTTATACCCCAGGCTAAATTTTCCTTGATTACCGAATAGATATAATCGTTCTTATGCTTTTGAATGATGGCAAATGCTTTTGGATGATATTTTTGCATATCAAATAATAGCGAAGGATTCATTCGGGAAAACATTTCTAAAACCATTTCTAAAGCCAAAAACATTTCATGAATGGCATCTTTTGCCAATTCTTTATCTCTTGAACAACATAATTCGCTGTGTTCAATCTCTCCTTTAACAGCAGCAACTGCCAATTCATCTTTATCTGCATAATGCTGGTAGATGGTTTTTTTGCTGATTCCCAAACGGGTAGCAATGTCGTCCATCCCTACACTTCTAAATCCAAACTGCATGAATAGCTCATGTGCTGTTTTAAGAATACGTTGTGAAATTTCAAAATCTGTCATAATTGAATGCAAAACTAAGGAAACTTTTTTCGTAACCAAAGTTTCCATCACAATTATTTACCATTCATAACAATTTATTCATGTAGCGCAACGAATTTCAAACGACTAACTTTGTTTCGTAAAAGCGTTACAATGAAAATCAGCTACAAAAAACTATTTCAATATTTTCTTCAGGGCATTTTAGTTTTAGCCCCTATTTCAATCACATTTTGGGCTATCGCCTCTATTTTCAACTTTGTAGATGGCATCTTACCCAATATTATTCATTACATATTTCCGTCCTTAATGACCGATGGCAATGGTCAACTGCGCAGAATAACAGGATTAGGGTTTATTGTAGTAATTGCTTTGGTATTATTGGTTGGCTATGTATCTTCTTCCTTCATATTTAGCAGAATTGTACTTGCTTTTGATAATTTATTAGAAAAAACACCGGGTATTAAATTCATTTATTCTCCGGTAAAAGATTTCTTTGAAGCCTTTGCTGGTGAAAAGAAAAAATTTACTAAAAATGTTTTGGTCAATGTAGATGATAATGATGTTTGGCGGGTAGGCTTCATTACCCGAGATGATATGGAAGAATTTGGATTTAAGGATTACATCGCGGTGTATATTCCCATGGCCTATTCCGTTGCAGGAAATATATATATTGTTCGAAAAGAACGCATCAGGGCTATCACTAATATCAGTGCCGTTCAAACCATGAAATTTGCTGTGAGTGGTGGTGTTACAGATGTGGTAGATGATGACAACAAAAAATAACTGCGATAATCTCTTTTCTTTACCGTTTTTTCAACCTTAATTTTTAAGCATCGGTGTATAGTTTTACAAAAATTATACGCCGTGAAAACTATATTACTTTTATTGCAATTGTTTTGCATACCTCCTGCTGCAAAATGTTGGGGCTTTTATGG
Organism: Ferruginibacter sp.; assembly: GCA_049314655.1. Classification (GTDB taxonomy): domain Bacteria; phylum Bacteroidota; class Bacteroidia; order Chitinophagales; family Chitinophagaceae; genus Ferruginibacter. The sequence goes on from JBMOEQ010000002.1 coordinate 25,039, forward strand.
GCACCAAAAAATTAATTATTACGCCACCTTTTTATTGCCTCCCGAGCTTTTGCTCTTTTATAAAAATCATATTGGCTTTATTGCCGAACATGCTGTAGATCCGGATAAACGGCGCTATGCCATTGCTGATGAAGGCCCCAGACATTATATAGACATAGATCGTTATGGCACCTACCCCTATCCCAATCTTCCCAGAAAATGGAATGACGCGCTGAATAAATTTGGCAAAGACAGTCTAATGGCTAACGGTATAGTACCTTGGCATATTCAAGTAATGTTGAAACGTTTAACCCAAGCATTCAAAGAAAAAGATTTTGGAAAAATATTGAAGAATAGTGCAGAGTTGGGCCATTATATTGCAGATGCACATGTACCCCTTCATGCCAACAGCAACCACAACGGACAATATAGTAATCAAAAAGGTATTCATGGATTTTGGGAAAGTAGGTTACCCGAATTGTTTGAAGAAACACGTTATGATTTGTTTATTGGACATGCCGTATACTTGAAAAATCCGGAACAATTTATCTGGGCAAGAGTTTTAGAAAGTGCACTTGCTGCCGATTCTGTACTACACATTGAAAAACAATTGACACAACAATTTTCGCCCGATAAAAAATATGCTTTTGAACCGCGTAATGGCATCATCATTCGTCAATATTCCAGTGCATTTTCATTGGCTTTTGATCGGGCATTAAATGGAATGGTGGAAAGAAGAATGCGTCAATCTATTTTTGCCATTGCTTCATTTTGGTATACGGCTTGGATCAATGCCGGACAACCCAATTTGCAATCCATTGTGCAGCAACAATTATCACCCGAAGATGTACATGCACTTGAAATGCTGAATGAAACTTGGAAAGCCGGCACAAAGATGATTGGAAAAGAAGAAAATTAACAGTGCATACGAACTGATTATCAAAGAATTAAGTCATTTATCAAGGTAGGCCATATTAATCGTCCATTTTACCCTTCAATTAATTACTATTGGGTACTTTTGCAGCCGTATCAGTAGCAAAAACTTTAATTCTACCATAGTGATTCATAATTTCAACGCAGGTCCATCAATATTGCCAAAAACTGTTTTTGAACAAGCAGCGGAGGCCGTTTTAAATTATAATAATACCGGACTATCTATTTTAGAAACCGGCCATCGTACCGCAACCTTTCAGGCCATTATGGATGAAGCGAGGGCATTGGTAAAGGAATTGATGCATTTAGACGATGCACATGAAGTATTGTTTTTACATGGAGGCGCTTCAACGCAATTCATGCAAGTACCGATGAATTTATTGGATAGTAATGATGTTGCTGCTTATGCAGATACCGGCGTTTGGTCGAGCAAAGCCATTAAAGAAGCCAAATTATATGGTAAACCCGAAATAGTATGCAGTGGAAAAGAAAGCAACTATGGTACCATCCCTAAAGATTTTGCTGTACCTAATGATGCAGAATATTTTCACATTACCACCAACAATACCATTTACGGAACACAATGGCAGATGATTCCAAAAACCAGTACGCCATTGATTGCCGATATGAGTAGCGATATTTTAAGCAGGGTATTGGATTTTAATAGTTTTGATTTGATATATGCCGGGGCGCAAAAAAATATGGGTCCTGCAGGCGTTAATTTGCTCATTGTAAATCCAAGAATATTAGGAAAAATTAAACGCCCCATTCCTACAATAATGGACTATCGCAATCATATAAAGGAAGGCAGTATGCTCAATACACCCCCTGTTTTTGCAGTGTATGTTTGCATGCTTACGTTGCGTTGGTTAAAAGCATTAGGTGGTGTAGCGGCTATTGAAAAAATAAATCAAGCAAAGGCAGCATTATTGTATAACGAAATAGACAGCAATCCAATATTTAGAGGAACTGTAAATAAAGCAGACAGAAGTTTGATGAATGTTTGTTTTGTTACCAATAAGCCCGAACATGAAGCACCATTTTTAGAATATGCCAAAGCACAAGGTATTGTAGGTATTAAAGGGCACCGCCTTTCAGGAGGATTTAGAGCTTCTTTATACAATGCACTGCCTGTTAGTAGTGTAGAAGTTTTGGTTGAAGCCATGCAAACTTTTGCGGCTAATCAACAGTAATAATAACCCTATTTCAATTCATTGATAGAAAAATTTATGATTAGTATACATCCATTTAAAGCACTGCGTCCCGAAGCTCAATTGGCTAAACAAGTAGCTTCTAGGCCGTATGATGTGCTCAACAGCAAAGAAGCAAAAGTAGAAGCTCAAGGCAATCATAGCAGTTTTTTGCATATCACCAAAAGCGAAATTGATATGCCCGAAGAAACAGATATTCATGCACAAGAAGTGTATGATAAAGCCAAAGAAAATTTAGATGCGTTTATCAGTCGCAATATTTTATTTCGTGAAAATAAATCTTGCTATTATATCTATCGCCTCATTATGAATGGCAGAAGTCAAACCGGTTTGGTATGCGGCAGTAGTGTAGATGATTATGAAAACGATTTAATCAAGAAACACGAATTTACACGTCCCGAAAAAGAAAACGATCGCATCAACCATATTAAAACTACAGGCGCACAAACCGGCAATGTTTTTTTAGCGTATAAAAATGTAGCAGATATAGATGCCTTGATTGAAAAATGGCAAGCCGAAAAAAATCCGGTGTATGATATGGTTGCCGACGATGAGATACAACATAGCATTTGGATTGTAAATGATGACGCAACTATAGAAAAAATTACGCAACTTTTTAAAACACAAGTGCCTTGTACTTACATAGCCGATGGCCATCACCGTGCCGCCTCTGCAGCAAAAGTGCGTAAAGCATTAGGCGATCAATCTACAGCAGGTGCCGACATCTTTTTAACTACCTTATTCCCATCCAATCAATTGAAGATTATGGATTACAACAGGGTGGTAAAAGATTTAAACGGCTTATCTGTAGAAAACTTACTTGAAAAAATTGGCGAAAACTTTACGATAGCTACAACCGACCATGCACATGCACCTGCCCATTTACACGAATTTGGGTTGTATGTAGGTCAGCAATGGTATGTATTAAACGCAAAAAACAATACCTATACCAATGATCCTATTGGTGTTTTGGATGTAACCATCTTACAAGAAAAAATACTTGCCCCAATCTTAAATATAAAAGATCAACGCACCGATACCAGAATTGATTTTGTTGGCGGTATCAGAGGTTTGGGCGAATTAGAAAAAAGAGTAAACAGCGGTGAAATGGCATTGGCTATTAGTTTACATCCGGTTACTATTGAGCAATTATTTGATATTGCCGATTCCGGAAATGTAATGCCACCCAAAAGCACCTGGTTTGAACCAAAACTAAGAGATGGTTTATTAACCCATTTAATTTACGATTAACCTATTGTAATTTTTCATAAAGAGATACCGCGAAGTATCTCTTTTTTTATGGGGAAAACTGTTAAATAAATTTGAAAAACTGCACATTAAATTTGAAGACTATCAAATTATATGGATTTTGAAAAGATTGCATTTATCTTTATGAGGATGAAAAGAATACTGATTACATGTTGCTTAGCCTTTTTACTAGGAGGCACCGTTGGGGCACAATCTGCAAAAGAAATGCAAGAAACAGCTCGTTCCTTTACTGCCCAGGGCGATTTTACCAATGCTATTTTAATACTCAATCGTGCTACAGCATTAGCTCCGAATGATATTGATATTACCAAAGATCTTGCCCTTAATTATTATTTGCAAAAAGACAATAACAAGGCGTTAGAAGTAATTAAACCGGTACTTGATAGAGATGATGCAGATGATCAATGTTATCAAATTGCCGGCAATATTTACAAGCAATTAGAAATGGTGAAGGAGTGTGATAAATTGTTTCGTAAAGGAATAAAAAAATTCCCTGAAAGTGGCGCCATGTATAATGAATTGGGCGAATTACTTTGGGCACAAAAAGACTATAGTGCCATAAAACAATGGGAAAAAGGCATTGAAACGGACCCCAATTATCCCAAGAATTATTATAACGCTTGCAAATACTATTACTTTACGGCAGATAAAACATGGAGTATTTTATATGGAGAAATCTTTATCAATATGGAACCCATGAGCAATAGAACTGCTGAAGTAAAAACCATCTTATTAGAGAGTTATAAAAAATTATTTACGGATGCCGATTTGTCAAAAGACAATAAAGACAAAAAATCATTTTCCGGGGCTTTTTTGGAAACCATGAATAAAGAAAGTTTGGCCGCATCAAATGGCATTAATCCCGAATCTTTAACCATGATTAGAACCAGATTTATTTTAGATTGGTACGAGAATAATGCCGAAAAATTTCCCTTCAGGTTATTTGAACATCAACGGCATTTGCTTAAAGAAGGACTTTTTGATGCTTATAATCAATGGATTTTTGGAGCAGCACAAAATTTAGCCGCCTATCAAAATTGGGTAAACCTTAATGCACAAGCTAGTAGTGAATTGGCACGATTTCAAAAAGGACGCACTTTTAAAATTCCTACCGGACAATATTATCACTAATATTTTTTAAATCAATGTTGGAACATTGAATATTTTTTCTATCTTTGTCACCTAAACAAAAAATGATATGAAAAAATTAGTTCTTCCTATTGCACTATTGGCAACATTTGCCGCATGTAACAATGCTCCGGAAGCAGATAAAGCAACCACCGGAGACAAACAAGCCGTAGCTTCTAGTGAAGGCACCACTTATGTTATTGATTCTACTTCTTTAGTTACTTGGGTAGGTACTAAACCTACAGGTTCGCATACAGGAACTTTTGCAGTTAAAGAAGGTAGTTTAACAGTAAAAGACAGCACCCTTGCTGCTGGTAACTTTACCATCGACATCAATTCATTAATCAATATTGATTTGGCAGCTGATGCAGAAAATAAAGGAAAACTTGAAGGGCATTTGAAAAGTCCAGATTTTTTTGACGCAGCAAAATTCCCTACTGCAAAATTCGAAATTACCGGCGTAGAAGTATTTAAATACGACAGTCTTACCATGAAAGATGTAGTGATGAAAGATGCTACGCATACCATCAAAGGAAATCTTACATTGAAAGACAGTACTAAAAACATCAGCTTCCCAGCAAAAGTTAGCATCACTGCCGATAAAGTAACTGCAGTTGCAGATCTAAATATTGATCGTACACTTTGGGGTATGAACTATAAAGGACCAAATAATCCTCAAGATTGGATCATCAGCAAAACTGTAAATCTAAAATTGAACATCAGTACAACGAAGAAGTAAATAACTTTTTGTGTTTTTATAGGCCATCTCAAGCAATTGGGATGGCTTTTTTATTTATCTTAGTTTACTTAACGATTACTTACTTAATTTTTAACGGGCTATATGAACGAATCATCCAGACTATTCGATTTTTTAGAGGAACAATTATTGGATAACCCAAAAACTGATATGCTTGGCGGAAAAGAGCATGGTAATTGGACAACTTATTCAACTTCAACCGTAAAAGAAACGGTAGATCAATTAAGTGCAGCCTTATTACATATTGGTATTGGCGGTAACGATATGACTGTTGAAAATCAAGATAAAATTGCTTTGATCAGTAAAAACCGTCCCGAATGGTTGATGCTCGATTTAGCTTGTCAGCAAATTGGCGCAGTACTTTGTCCTATTTACCCAACCACTAATATCAATGAATTACAATTCATCTTCAATGATGCAGAAGTGAAATTGGTTTTTTTAAGCGGACAAGATATATTAGACAAGGTTCAATTGATACATTCAAAAGTTCCTAGTATAAAGGAAATATACAGTTTTGATACATTAGAGAAAGCCAGTTATTGGAAAACCTTATTGGCATTACCTAATGAAGCCGATTATAATCAACTAGCCGAATTAAAAGCGGGTATTAAAGCCGAACATTGTGCTACCATTATTTATACTTCCGGCACTACAGGCACTCCAAAAGGGGTTATGTTGAGCCATAGAAATATTGTGAGCAATGTACTCAACAGTGTTAAGAGTTTTCCATTTGAAAAAAACCTTACCGGAAAAGCATTGAGTTTTCTTCCCCTCAATCATATTTTTGAACGTGTAGCTTCTTACATCTATATCGCGAGTGGAATTGGAATTTATTATGCTGAAAGCTTAGAAACCATTGCCGACAATTTGAAAGAAGTGAAGCCCAATTTATTTTGTACTGTTCCACGTTTATTGGAAAAAGTATTTGAAAAAATTATGGCTAAAGGGACCGAATTAACCGGCATGAAACGAAAATTATTTGATTGGGCGGTAGCACTTGCTGATAAGTATGATAATCAAAAAAATATGGGCATTGCTTATGATTTTCAATTGGGTATAGCCAACAATGTAATTTTCAGTAAGTGGAGAGAAGCTTTAGGGGGCAATTTGGATTTTATAGTAACCGGTGGTGCAGCTTGTCAAGTTAAATTGATAAGAATATTTACCGCAGCTAAAATTCCCATTTTTGAAGGATATGGACCAACTGAAAACAGTCCGGTAATTAGTGTAAACTGTTATTATAAAGGTGGAACTAAATTTGGAACAGTGGGTCCGGTTTTACAAGGACAAGAAGTTAAAATTGAAGCAGATGGTGAAATTTGTGTAAAAGGACCAAGTGTAATGATGGGTTATTATAAACGCCCCGATTTAACTGCCGAAACCATTATTGATGGGTGGTTACATACTGGAGATATTGGTGTATTTGAAGACGATATTTATTTAAAAATCACCGACCGCAAGAAAGAATTATTTAAAACCAGTGGCGGAAAATATGTTGCCCCTCAACCGATTGAAAACAGAATGAAAGAATCGCCATTTGTAGAACAGATGATGGTAGTAGGTGCCGATAAGAAATTTGTAGGCGCATTAATAGTTCCATCGATGCCCAATTTACAAGAATGGATGAAACATAAAGGCATCAACTTCACCACCAATGAAGATGCAATCCACCATCCAAAAGTGCTTGAACTTTTCCGCGAATTGGTAGACAGCTTTAATAGATTCTTCAATCAAGTTGAACAAGTAAAGCGATTTGAATTGTTACCCAATGAATGGACGATAGACAGTGGCGAACTAACGCCAACGCTTAAGCTAAAAAGAAAAGTAATTATGGAAAAATATAAAGACGTGTTGGATCGTATTTATGAATAATTTTCAAAATCATTGATACTATTTAAACCGAGTCAAATTTGATTCGGTTTTTTATTTTTAATAGGTGCATTGAATTCGTATACGCAAAGCATTGCCACTACAATAATAAAAGATAAAGAAGAAAGAATATAAATAGAAAGTGAAGACTGAAAAAGAAGAATAAAACCTAAAATTGAATGCAAAGCTACTTCGAATAATAATTTTTTTTTGATGATTTCAATCATTTTTTAATTCGAAAAACTGTTAGATATTTATGTTGTCAATCTGCCGAAAGGGTGCCCCAGAGTGGGCCGGTTGTTGTAAAGCCGGATTCAGGCGACTTAAAAAATGCCGATTATCTACTCTCCGTATCAGAGACGATTGACAATAGGTTAGATGATTGAAATTGTGGAAAGTGTTGATTATGGTGTATATCGTAATCCAATGCAATAAATTAGTAAATGCAGTAAGTAGCACTTGCCAATTCATCTACCCAATTTGTTTTTTTTATTGTTCCTTGCGCCAGTCCCATTATAAAGGTAACGTGTAAGGATTTGAAAGTTGTTTTGTGGTAAAAGGCTTCCTATAAACGGAGGCCTTTTATTTTGTAGAATATACCCAACAGCCGCGATTTGAGCAACTGCATTTAGTTTATCTTGTAGCATGAAAAAACAACAAGTAGCGTTTGTACTTTTAAGCTTTATACTCTTTACTATAACCGGCTGTTTCTTTTTTGAAAGTAAAGGGAAATTACTTTTTAAAGAAGGAAAATATAGTATCCGTAAAAAGAACTTGGTATCGTATTATAACACTTCGCCCGATTTATTTATTGAAACCCCAAAAGGTGCCGTTAAAATAAATTTGAATGGATATGGAACTCGAAAAATTCCTCAAGAAAAAATCACTACTATTCGTTTATTAGAAATTACACCCGATTCTATTCAACTCTTTTTCAGCAGTACAGATGTTAATGCGAGAGAAAAAGCAGAAACATTTATGCTTAATACAAAAAAACTAGCTGATAGTGTATTGGCATTAAAACCGTAATCTAATTTACGTTAATGACTTTAGGCATTGGGGGTTTTTTATGCTGTCCGATAATGCTAATTTGTAGAAGGAAAGTAATTTTAATATTCAAGGTTAAGAAACTTGAGTGTAGCCAAGCCTAAGTCTGAAGTTAGCGTAGTGGACTAATGCCGTTGTAACTTAGCAAAGCCCCAAGTGTATAAGAGTGGATATTGTACATCACCATATTTAACATTCTATACATATACAATTATCCATGACTTTGCAGACCCGACCCCATGCTATTTCTAGCAAATTGCAAAGCATACAAAACCCATATACAAAGCCAATCCCGAAACCGTTCGGGACAAATAGCTAAAAATGCCAACGCACAGCCCACACACCACCCATTATACAAAACATTACTCAACATCGTTTCGTCTTTTAAACATTTGAACTTACCTTTGCGGGAATTTTGAATTTAATCATAACATATAGACACATAACTGCAATTATTTTCTTTGCAGCTTTACTTGCCCAAACATTCAGCAAGTCTTTTGTTATGGCTGACTACTATACCAACACTTCGAAATACGCAAAGAATTGTGTTAACAAGGCAAAGCCAAAAATGCACTGTAACGGCAAATGCCAAATGATGAAAAAGTTACAGCAAGAAGAAAAGAAAGACCAAGAAAACCCAGAAAGAAAAAGAGAAAACAAAAACGAAGTTGCTCTTTCCACAAAATCATTCTTTGCGTTAGTTACTAGAACCTATAAAGTAGCAATTGCTAAACAGTTTTTTCCACAAGTCACAAATAGTTATACATACAACTGTACTAATTCTATCTTCCATCCACCGAAGGTTTAAAATACCATAGCACAGGTATTTTATTTTTTATTCCAAAATAATTTTATGGTTCAGCATTTTAAAAATGATGCTGAACGGTCTGCTGCATTGAAGCGTAGCAGGTATTTCATCACAAGCATCCTTATTATTTTATTTACGGTATTGGCTTGTACAGCCTACAAAACATTTAATTAATTAATAATCAATGAAACAATTTATATACACAATACTTGCAACATTTTTATTAGCAAATGTGCATGGACAATCCATTAAGGGAAAAATAACAGCAGCAAATGGAAATACTATTGAAGCAGCAACTATCAATATTTTAAACACAGATAAAACAACTATTGTCGACAATCAAGGAAATTTTATATTTAACAATATCGCACCCGGAACTTATCAGTTAAGTATAAGCTCAGTTTCGTTTGCATCAAAAATTACTGAAGTAAAGGTTAGCTCAAATAAAGAAACAGAACTTACAATAACTTTAACTGAACAAAGCCAGCAATTGGGTGAAGTTGTTGTTACGGCGAATAAAAGAGAAGAAGATATTATTAGAGTGCCAACTTCTATTACATCTCTTTCATCCAAAAAAATCGAAGATACCCGTACTTGGGGTTTAAGCGGGCTTTCTGCCCTAGTGCCAAATTACAACTACCAAGAGTTGGGTGTTTCCTTTCAACAAATTCAAGCTATTCGTGGTATTCAGGTATTTAGCGAAAATCCTGCGGTTTCCACTTATATCGACGACGTAAATAATCTTGACATTTTAGCAAATGGTTTTTCATTTACCGATATTGAAAGAATTGAAGTGTTAAGAGGACCACAGGGTACATTGTATGGTCGAAACGCAATGGGAGGTGTAATAAATATCATTACAAAAAAACCTACAAATACAATAAATGGTTTTGCAGAAGCAAGTTTTGGAAACCTTGGATTACAGCGTTATAGTGCAGGTTTTAAAACGCCAATCATAAAAGATAAACTATTTTTTGGCTTAAATGGGTTATACCAAACACAAGATGGTTTTTTGAAAAATGATATTACAGGTACAGTTTCTACCGATACAAAACTAAACGGTAGAACTGTTGGCGGTGAACAAAATCTTTATGGTAATATGTATTTAAAATGGTTAGCTTCTAAACGTTTTCATCTTACTTTAAATTTAAAAGGGCAACAAGACAAAAGCAATAATTCAGGTTTTATGAATTCTCAATTTAGTGATACATATGCTTTTGCTAATCCAGATAAAATTAACTTGGCAAGAATAGCACAACACGAACGTAATATTTTAAACACTTCATTAGTAGCCAAATATTATGCAGATAAGTTTACTTTAACCTCAATATCTGCATTGCAAACAATTGCTTTTGGATTTGAAGATTTAGATTTTCCAGGCATTTATCATTCTTATTATGATGGAAAAATTGGCGAACTACTTCCACCACAAAAAGTATGGAGCGAAGAACTGAGAATTAATTCAAATTCCGACAGCAAATTTCAATACACGGCAGGTCTTTATGCCTTTACTCAAAAAGGATATGAACCAACAACCAATACTGCCTATGAATTATCAGATGCAGAAGCAACAGCCTATAGTTTGCCAAGCGGAACGTTTTTGATTAACAGAAACAGAAGCAACAACTTTGGAATTGCAGGTTTTGGAGAGATGAGCTATTTATTAACCCAAAAATTGAAGGCAACCGCAGGTTTACGTTACGACTACGAAAAACGTGAGGCAACCTTTAATGGTTTTGGCGACGCAATGTTGTACAATGGAGTAGTTACAGACATTAAGCCAAATATTACTGCTGATGGTAATTATTCAGCACTTTCGCCTAAATTTTCTTTGAGCTACGCCCTGAATAAACTTTCAAATGTTTACGCCACCTACACAAGAGGGTTTAGAGCAGGTGGGATAAATGCAAGTTCACTACCAGCAGGAGTACGACAAACATTTGACCCCGAGTATTCCAACAATTATGAAATTGGGTACAAAGCATTTTTAGCCAATAAAAAACTTAGCATAGGTGCTTCTGCCTTTTTAATTCAATGGAAAGATTTACAATTTTATAATTTGGTTGCACCCTTTACTTATGCAAGAGAAAATGTTGGTGATGCTCAATCAATGGGTTTAGAATTAGAAGTATCTGCTTTGCCTGCAAAAGGCTTACAATTAGACGGAAGTTTTGGCTTTAACCCAACCGAATACAAAGGCTTTGACTTAAAACGTGTAAACTTTGGTACAGGTGTAGAAACAACCACGGCTATTGGTGGCAACAAGCTTTCTAATGCACCTAGTCACACTATTTTCTTAGCTGCTCAATATGAATATGCTGTAAATAAAAAACTTAAACTAGTTGTTCGTGGCGAAGTACGTAATTTGGGTAAACAGTTTACCGACATTCAAAATAAAATTGTACAACCATCTTATACGCTTCTTAATTCTAGAATCGGAGTTACTTATGATAAATATAGTTTGTTCTTTTGGGGTCAAAACCTTACGAATGAAAGGTATTTAGCTTACGGAAACCCTGATAGTAGTTTTGGTCGTCAATCAAGAATGGCACAGCCAAGAACGCTGGGTTTAACTTTAAGTGCAAAATTTTAATTTAAACAAAAAGAGCCAAAGACATTTTGTCTTTGGCTCTTAAATATCATTATATGAAATCAAAGAATATTTTTCTAATAATTATCAGCTTCGTTTTTGCTTTTGAAATTTCATTTGCACAAACCGACAATAAGGATTCGCTAGCGAAAAGGCATAATGAAATGATGGCAATCATTATGACACAGCCAAAAGTTCCAATTAAAACAATAGGTATTTTGGTATATGATGGCTATAATACTTTAGATGCGATGGGGCCCTATCATACGCTGGCTGAAATAATGGGAACAAAAACATTTTTTATTGCCAAACAAAAAGGAATGATAAAAAACCAACGTGGTTTACAAATGAAAGTGGACACCTCATTTACCGAGGTAAAAAACCTCGACATCTTAGTTATTCCCGGAGGTGCAGTAGAAACTTTTATGCAAACAAAAGACACTGTAACACTTAACTGGATAAAACAGATTGATAAAACAACTACTTACACGACCAGTGTATGCACAGGTGCATGGATATTAGGTGCAACAGGTTTATTACAAGGTAAAACTGCAACCACTAATTGGTACAGGGCAGAAGAAATGATGAACAGCTATGGAGCAAAATTCAAGCAGGAACGCTGGGTGAGAGATGGCAAATACTGGACAAGTGCAGGTGTCACTGCAGGTATTGATATGTCGCTTGCCATTATTGATGAACTAATGGGCAGGAAATATACCGAAGGTGTAATGCTTGATTTGGAATACAATCCCAAACCACCATATAGCGCTGGAACACCCGAAAGTTCAGAAAAAATTGTAGCTGATATGATGAAAGAAATGTATGACATGGCTTTATTGCCATTAATACAAAAACAAATTAAAAAATGATTATGAAAAAAGTAATTGTAGCTCTTTCAATCATAGTAGTGATTGCAGCTTGTAAAAACAAAAAAGAAGAAGCGATAAAAACAACTAATAAAAGCCATACCGAGTTAATGGCTGAAATGTTCCCAAAACCAAAAGTGGATATTAAAACCGTTGGTATTTTATTGTATGATGGCTATACCACTTTAGATGCAATGGGTCCTTATCAGGTGTTAAGTGAAATGATGGGTGTACATGTTTTCTTTGTAGGAAGAACAAAAGGCTTAATTGCTAACATGAATGGCATGAAAGTACTCTGTGATACTTCTATTGCAGAAGTAAAAAAATTAGACATCTTGGTTATCCCTGGCGGTCTTAAAGAAACTTACAATGCTACAAAAGATATGGAATTGCTTAGTTGGATAAAAAGTATTGATAGTACAACAAAATATACTACAACTGTGTGTACAGGTGCATGGATATTGGGTGCAACTGGTTTGCTTAAAGATAAGGAAGCCACTACGCATTGGTACGGTAAAAAAATATTAGCCGAACAATTTGGTGCAAAAATAAAAGACAGTCGCTATGTAGTGAGTGGTAAATACTGGACAAGTGCAGGTGTAACAGCAGGCATGGACATGAGCCTGGCTTTGGTAAATGAAATTATGGGAGAGAAATATGCTAAAACTGCCATGCTTGATTTAGAATACGACCCTAAACCAATGTACAATGGAGGTAGTGAAAACAATACGGATAAAGAAATTGTAGAAATGATGAGGATAATGTATGACGGTGGCATGGAAACAGTATTGCATCCTGAAAAAGCATTTAAGAACATGAAATTTGACAATAAAAAGGATTTCATTTGTGGTATGCCAATTACAGCAGGTGTTGCAGACACAGCAAACTATAACGGAAAAGTATATGGCTTTTGTGCAACAGGTTGCAAGGACGAGTTTAAAAAAAATCCAGCCTCTTACTTAGCGACAAAATAGCACCATAACAAAAAGGACAATTTGCAAAGTCTCTAATAGCAAACGCACCAAGTCAGGCACATTTGCAAGGCACACAAAAGCCAATCCCGATAGCTATCGGGACAAAAGAGCCTGCCTTGTGCCAACGCAAAGGCAACACTCTGCGGTGTGACACAGACCCACATTATAGATGACCGAGAAGAAGGGTGAAGGTACAACATACAGCTTGGCTAAAGTTGGGCAGGACATTGAATCAATCAGCAGCGGTTCCGGGCGGACGGAAATCTATTACTCCAACTTTCGCCAAGCCCTTGACGTTACTTGCTGGTGCTCTCTAACAAACTCACAGCTTCTTCGGGTGTCATGATTGATAAAGTACTTTTCTTAAAATCTTTTGTGTTACGAGTTACAATAAAATCTATTTTGGAAAGACTAATTGCACAATGATATTGAATGGCATCTTCAAAATCTTTAAAATCGGATTTTAAAGATTTCTTTACAATGTTTTTTGTTACATCAGATATTTCCGTCATCTCCGACAATTCATCTAAAAGTTTTATTGTTTCTATACTTGAATGAGATTGTCGGAGTATGTAATAAATATTATTATAAGAAACTGCCGATATGTAAATTTTGACTTTCCCTAATATAGAATAGTTGAAAAGTCTAGCTGCGAAAAATGAAAAGGGTTTTCGGTCTGCCAGAAAATCAATAACAATATTGGTATCTAAAAAGATATGTTTCATTTAGCATATTTTTTTGCCAGCGCATTTCCTAATTCGGTTTTATAATCATAATCCTTAGGCAATTTTATAACTCCCATTAATTTTAGCACTTTAGGGGAAATGCTTTCGTCCTTATTTTCTTTTGTTTCAGAAGAAATTGACTTTAAATAGTTCTCAACCAAATGAGACAAGCTTTTTCCCTTCTTCTGCGCATATTGCTTAGCTGAAACTATAACCTTATCTTCAATTGTTAATGTTAATTTGGTTGTCATAATACGTGTTATTTAAGCCGTAAAGATACGTGTCTTTTGTAAAAATCAAAAAAGGTGTTTTCAATTTGCAAGTAACATTAACATATCCGTGGCAATTGCTCTCCCGGCAACATACTCACAACCCTAGTACCGCCAATAGCGCTGCGCAATAAAACCTGGCGGGGATGTTCAGTAGAAATTTTACCAATTACAGCAGCTTGTTGCGCTTGCAATTCATTTTTCAATTGTTCAACCACTTGATCGGCAATACCGGCATCCACTACCGCTAAAAAGATACCTTCATTGGCAACATAAAGCGGGTCTAAACCCAACATCTCACAAGCACTATTAACCTGTTCATCTACCGGTAACGCTCGCTGATTGATTTCAACACCTAAATTACAATCCTTTGCTACTTCATTTAAAACAGTAGCCACACCACCACGGGTAGGATCTCTTAAAAATTTAATCCCGGCACCAAATTTTTCTATTAAACCCAAAACTGCATGATTCAATGGAGCAGTGTCACTTTCAATATCACTTTCAAATTGCAAACCTTGTCGTACACTCATAATAGCAACCCCATGTGAAGCAATATTTCCACTTACAATAATGGCATCTCCTGCTTGAATATTTGTATAATGAATGGCAGCTTTAGGATGAATATTGCCAATACCTGTTGTATTGATAAAAATACCATCGCCTTTGCCCTTTTCTACTACTTTAGTATCGCCGGTTACAATTTGCACGCCGGCTTCAATTGCAGCCGCACGAATACTGTTTAATATCTCCCAAAAATCTTTCATGGTTAATCCTTCTTCAATGATGAATGACAAGGATAAATATTTTGGAATGGCCCCACACATTGATAAATCATTCACGGTTCCATTAATGGCCAATTCGCCAATATTACCTCCGGGAAAAAATATGGGCGAAACAACATAACTATCAGCTGTAAACGCAATGGTATTGTCTACCGGCAATTTAGCGCCATCATGTTTTTCATCTAAATAGGGATTCGATAATAAGGCAAAAACACCACTGTCTAACAATTGGTGTGTAAGTACGCCCCCACTTCCATGCCCTAGTGTAATAACATCAAAATCTAACTTTGGCATGGGGCATTGTAATGCCATTTTAATCTTACTCATGTGCTTTTCAATTAATCAACGCTTTTAAAACTCAACCGTAAATCTTGCTTTTATGAAAAACGGCGTTCCCGGTGTAAAATGTATTTCTTCTACCGGAACAATTTCATTTTGCAAACGACTTTCGGTTAAAAATTGTGTTTCCTTCCATTTTGTATTCAATAAATTTTCAGCTACAAAACCAAGGCTATATTTTTTATTGATTCGATACGTAAAATTTGCATCGAGAATACAATACCCTTTAGCCAATATCGAATTATCTTCATTAGCAGCTCTATTGCCTAACCAACGATAACGCAATCCTGCATTAATTTTTGTTCCGGTATAAGCCAACCCGCCGGTGCTACTGAACTTAGGTGCTAGAGGAAGATATTGCATACCCTTAGGTTCTTCTATTGCTCTCCCAATCGTATAATTGGCATCAATATCTACCAACAAATGCTTCGTCAATTCATAACGTAATGAAAGATCAATGCCTTTACGAAAGGTTCTACTGCCGGGTTCTACTACAGCTTCATCCCCTACATAAACAAACTCTTGTGCTAAATCTAAAACCCAAATTGCAGCATTCAACATTAACTTAGGTACAGGTTTAGCAATGAAACCAATATCGGCACCCCAAGCACCAGGCAAGACTTTTGCGCCATTTTGCGGAATCACAACACGGGCATCGTTACTATGAAAACCACGTCCTGCTTTAACATACAAAGCCGTTTGCGATGTTGCCTGATATTGAACATTAAACTTAGGACAGAATATTCCTTTATTTACTGATTTATTGGGCAACCTGTTTAATTGATCTTCGTATTGAAAATTAAATTGATCATATCGCAATGCCGCATTCAAAGTCCATTTTTTTGAACGATACGTTTCACTTAAAAAACCGGAAATACTGGTTTCAACAACATCGCCATAAGCAAGTGGTTGTGTAACTGTTGTTCGGCGTAATGTGCGAGACAATTCTAATCCTTCATTGATATCATGACGAATATTAAATCCTCCTTTAAACTGCCAACTTTTTCCGGCATTTAAATACTTGTCTTTACTATAGGTAGAATTGAACCCTAAAATATTTCGATTTTCCTTTTGGCGAATTTCATCTCCATTGATGGGATCTTCTTTAAAAAATGTGAAGTTGCTATACAATTCGAAATTGTATTTCGTATAAAACAATTGATTTTCTACAACGCCGCCATTGTGTAAACGTGTATTTAATTTGAAAGAAACATTTGTTCGGGATGTTTGTCCGCCTTCATTTGGATCGATAGCACCAAACCAATCAATAGCTCCGTCTTCAATCGCTCTAACAGGCACTTGTCCGCTTGCGTACCACCTGCTCCAAAAAGTAGATACTTGTGTTGTTAATGTAGATGCGGCAAAATGATATTGATGTTTTGCAAAAAGATTATACCGTTTAAATTGTTGTGCAGCATCAAATGGGCCATCGGTTATGTACAATTCGCCGGCGATATACGCATTTTGTTTTTGTTGAGGTTTA
>JBMOEQ010000003.1:0-34204 GCA_049314655.1 Ferruginibacter sp.
ATCCTCAAGTACATAATAAAGCTGCCGATAAAAATCAAAGTGGCATGATCTGTTCAGGCGAACAAACCATATTTCTATATTCGATACAATCTTCTGATAAAGATGTAGTACAAAAAATCGTACATGCGTTTAAGTATAATTTGCAGCATACATTACAATTAACAGAAAAGGGTATAGAATGTTTGTCTTCTAATTTCCCCTCATTTTATCATTTTAAGTTGCTCAATGAAAATCAATTTATTTATAAAGAACAAATTGGGTATCTACATCATTTATACATTATTGGTGGTGGGCATTGCGCTTTAGCTTTGTCTGCTTTAATGCATTCATTAGGGTTTTATATTCATCTGTTTGATGATAGAGAAGGCTTAAATACAATGGAGCAAAACCATTATGTGCAAGATAAAAATGTGATTGATGATTATGCTGCAATTGCACCCTTAATTCCATCCGGTGAAAATCACTATGTAGTAATCATGACATTGGGTTACCGAACCGATGCTATTGCATTAAAAGCCATCATTGATCAATCTTACAAATACCTTGGCGTTTTGGGCAGCAGCAAAAAAATAGAACAGTTATTTAATGAATTTCGTTTAGAAGGTATAGCCCAAGAAAAACTTCAAACTGTTTATGCACCCATTGGCTTATTCATAAAAAGTGAAACACCCGAAGAAATTGCGGTAAGTATAGCTGCTCAAATCATTAAAATAAAAAACACAATCATATAGTTTTTAATAAGCAGTTTTGTCGGATTTCAATTGCCATTCTTGAAATACTTTCAACGCTTCAGCTGCTGCAATTCTTTTAATGGGGATTTTTCTTTTTTCATTGTCTTGCGCTATTTCATCGTAAATCATAGAATCATCAAATCCAATTTTGGCCGCATCTTCACGATTATTGGCATAATAGATGGCTTTGGGCCTCGCCCAATAAATAGCACCTAAACACATGGGGCAGGGTTCGCAAGAGGTATATATTTCGCAATCGGTTAGTTGAAAAGTATTCAAATTGCTACAAGCATCGCGGATGGCCGTTACTTCTGCATGTGCAGTAGGGTCATTGGTAGAGGTTACCTTATTATTGCCTCTGCCTACAATTTCATCCCCTTTTACCACAATACATCCAAAAGGGCCACCTTCATTCTTTCTAAGGCCATTTTCTGATAAGCGAATGGCTTCCAACATAAATTTCTCTTCCCTTGTCATTTTCATGCTTTTAGTACCTGTAAATATAATAATACCCGTCTTAAATTTATCAATTTATATAAATGTAGCGCCTTCTATAGCGTTTCGATTATAGTTTTTTCACTTAATTTTTGATATTTAATTTTTATTTATTCGTTGTAGAACAGTAATTTTGTCTATTATTTAAGTAGACTTTATGGCGAAAGTTGAGTAATGTAGGATACACTTTTGCTTTATTAAGAAGCCTTTAATATTACCCTTCAATTTTTGATAAATTATGTTGGTAAACGACAATACTATAACTGCTGAAAATTTACTCAAACAAATAGATGGATTAGCTGCACCGCAGGCATTAAGTCAATTAATGGATGTGTTTAAGGAAACTGCGGTTTTTTCTACGAGCTTTAGTTATGAAGACCAAGCCATAACACATTTAATAGCAAGCCAACAGTTGCCTATAGATATTTTTACTTTAGATACCGGAAGATTATTTGCAGAAACTTATTCCGTTTGGAACAGTACAATAGAAAAGTATCCAATTAAAATAACCGCTTATTATCCCGATGCTTTAGCGCTTCAAGATTGGATAAAAGAAAATGGTCCTAATGCATTTTATAATTCTGTAGAACAAAGAAAAGCATGTTGTGCTATTAGAAAAGTTGTACCCTTGAAAAGAGCACTTGAGGGCAAAAAATTATGGATAACCGGTTTACGTGCTGCACATTCGCCCGGAAGAGAAAATTTACCCATCATTGAATGGGATGCCGATAATCAATTGTTTAAATACCATCCACTTTTACATTGGTCTACCGAAACACTTATCCAATTTATTCGCGAACATCAAATTCCTTATAATCCATTACATGAAAAAGGATTCATTAGTATTGGTTGTGCACCTTGTACAAGAGCAATAAAAGAGGGAGAAGATTTTAGAGCTGGTAGATGGTGGTGGGAGGATGCTTCAAAAAAGGAATGTGGTTTACATGTTCATACACCAACATCGGCATAACTGTAAAATGAATTTTAAATTATGATCAATACATCCAATATAAATTCCATGGATCAAAATTCCTTTCAAAATTCGCCCTATCATCTCGATTATTTAGATATGCTTGAATCGGAGTCTATTCATATTTTTCGTGAAGTAGCCGGACAATTTGAGCGGCCTGTTTTATTATTCTCCGGTGGAAAGGATTCAATTGTTTTAGTACACTTAGCACTTCGCGCATTTAGACCGGGTAAATTTCCCTTTCCATTAATGCATATTGATACCGGACATAATTTCCCGGAAGCTTTAGCTTTTAGAGATCAATTGGTAGAGGATATTGATGAAAAGTTAATTGTACGAAAAGTTGCAGATACCATTCAAGCAAAAAACTTAACAGAACAAAGAGGAAAATTTGCTAGTAGAAATGCATTGCAAACTTTTACACTTTTAGATGCTATTGAAGAATTTAAATTTGATGCATGTATAGGTGGCGCAAGAAGAGATGAAGAAAAAGCGCGTGCAAAAGAAAGGGTGTTTTCGGTGAGAGATGAGTTTGGACAATGGGATCCCAAATTACAACGTCCCGAATTATGGAATACCTATAACGGAAGAATTGCAAAAGGCGAAAATGTACGCGTATTTCCTATTAGTAATTGGACGGAGTTGGATGTGTGGAATTATATTCGCAGACATCAGATAGACTTGCCTTCTATATATTTTGCACATGATAGAGAAGTGTTGGAATGGGATGGTCAACTCGTGGCTACATCGGAGTTTATTCAAAAAGATACAACCGATAAAATCTCCATAAAAAAAGTAAGGTATCGCACAGTTGGAGATATGACTTGCACGGCAGCAGTAGAATCTACCGCAACCAGTTTAGAACAAATTATTGCAGAAATCATACAAACAAAAACCAGTGAGCGTGGTGAAACCCGCATCGATGATAGGGTAAGTGAAGCTGCAATGGAAGACCGAAAAAAGACAGGATATTTTTAATCAATTTATTATGAGCACATGGATATTTTAAGATTTATAACTGCAGGCAGTGTAGATGATGGAAAAAGTACTTTAATTGGACGATTACTTTTTGATAGTAAATCGATCATGATTGATCAATTGGAAGCTTTAGAAAAACAAAGTAGAAATAAAGAAGATGGCGAAATTGATTTGGCTTTATTAACCGATGGATTACGTGCAGAACGAGAACAAGGCATTACTATAGATGTAGCATATAAATATTTTAGTACGCCTAAACGTAAATTTATTATTGCCGATGCACCTGGGCATATTCAATATACAAGAAATATGGTTACCGGTGCGTCGAATGCCGATTTAATCATCATTTTAGTTGATGCTAGAAATGGTGTGATAGAGCAAACCAAGCGACATTCTTTGATAGCTTCATTACTGCAAATTAAACATGTAGTAGTAGCCATTAATAAAATGGATTTAGTTAATCGATCGCAAGATGTGTACAATAATATTGTAATTGATTATCAAAAAGTAGCCCAATCATTGGGTTTAAAGGATGTGCAGTATATTCCAATTTCGGCTTTAAATGGCGATAATATTGTTGAATTGTCTGATCATTATCCTTGGTACGAAGGCATTTCGTTGCTCAATTTATTAGAAACAATTGAAGTAAATACAGCCGAAAATTTAACCCTTGCACGTTTTCCTGTTCAATATGTTATTCGTCCGCAATCTACCGAGCTGCATGATTACAGAGGGTATGCCGGAAAAATTATCAGTGGGTTATATTCTGTTGGAGATAAAATAACTGTTTTGCCTTCCGGATTAACATCTACCATTACTGCTATAGAAGTTGCAGGAAAAAATGTACTTACAGCGTTTGCTCCTCAAGCGGCCATACTTCATTTAGCAGATGATATTGATATTAGTAGAGGCGATTTATTGGTGTTACAAAATGCACTCCCCAATTTAACGAATGAAATTGAAGCCGATTTATGTTGGATGGGACAAATGCCTTTGCAAATTGGGAATAGGTATTTATTGCAATTGAACAGTAGAGTTGTGCGTGCTGTAATTAAGGAAATTAAATTTAGATTAAATGTAAATACTTTAAAGCAAGAGCCAGCACCAGAGAAAGTTGTACTCAATGAAGTAGTTCGCATTCAATTTAAAACTGCAACGCCATTACCTTATGATGCATACACTACATTAAAAGTAAATGGTGGTGCAATATTGATTGATGAAACCAGTCATGTTACAGTTGGTGCATGCATGTTACATTGATTTATTTTTCTTTTTTAATTTAAGCATTTCATGACGGATACAATTTTAATACGCCAATTACAAGAACAGTTTTGTAACGTACATAGCGGTTTCCCTGATAAAGAGAAAGCACAACGTTTTATTGAAGATTTTTTTCGTTTTTTATTTATACCAGCCGAGTACGAAAAACAAGAAGCGGCTTATTTAGAACAGCATTTAAGTAAGTTTCGAATATTGTTAAATGAATTATTGCGTACAGTTTGCATTGATGATGCTACCGCGCAATTGCATACTATACAGTTTTTTGATGCATTGCCTCCATTGCATCAATCGCTATTAATAGATGCAGATGCTGTTTTAAAATTCGATCCTGCAGCTTTTTCTATTCAAGAAGTGTTGGTGGCGTATCCGGGTTTTTTTGCGATTGCTGTGTATCGTTTATCTCATCAACTTTGGAAGCAAGGGATTAGAATTTTGCCCCGTTTATTTTCCGAATTTGCACATAGTAAAACTGGTATCGATATTCATCCGGGTGCACAAATAGGATCTTCCTTTTTTATTGATCACGGAACTGGAATTGTTATTGGCGAAACAAGTGTGATAGGTAATCATGTTAAAATTTACCAGGGCGTAACCTTAGGTGCATTAAGTGTAAGTAAAGATTTGGCAACTGTAAAAAGACATCCTACCATTGAAGATCATGTAATAATTTATTCGGGTGCCACAATTTTAGGTGGTACTACCATTGTAGGAAATAATAGTGTTATTGGTGGAAATGTATGGCTCACCAATTCTGTTTTGCCACATTCTATAGTGTACCATAAAAGTGAAGTTTCAATAAGAGATAATAACCCTTTACCCGATGTACTCAATTTTGTAATTTAATCAACTCAAATAATTCTCGAAATATGAAAGCAAATAGCATTTTGGATACAATTGGCAATACGCCACATGTTCGCATCAATCGTTTATTTGGAACCCAACATGAAGTGTGGATGAAATTGGAGAAAACCAATCCGGGTGCTAGTATTAAAGATCGTATTGCATTGGCGATGATTGAAACTGCCGAAAAGGAAGGGGAATTAAATAAGGATAGTGTAATCATTGAGCCAACTTCAGGAAATACGGGTATTGGGTTAGCGCTTGTTGCTGCAGTGAAAGGCTATAAAATTATTTTAGTGATGCCCGAAAGTATGAGCATAGAACGTAGAAGATTGATGGCGCTTTATGGGGCAGAATTTGTTTTAACGCCACGCGAAAAAGGTATGAAAGGTGCCATTGAAAAAGCAACTGAACTTACAGCCAATACACCACATGCATGGATGCCGCAACAATTCAACAATCCGGCAAATACTGCCATTCATCGCACCACATCTGCTATTGAGATTTTAAATGATTTTCCGGATGGGATTGATTATCTCATTACAGGCGTTGGCACTGGCGGACATATTACCGGCGTAGCAGAAGTGTTGAAACAACATTTTCCTCATTTAAAAGTATTTGCTGTAGAACCCGAGTTGTCGCCGGTATTGAGTGGTGGTAGTCCTAGTCCACATCCTATTCAAGGAATTGGTGCCGGATTTATTCCTTCAATTTATAATGCTTCTGTAATTGATGGTATTATACAAGTGAGTAAAGAAGCAGCCTTTGCTATGGCACAAGCTTTGGCAAAAGAAGAAGGTATTCTTGCGGGAATTTCTACTGGTGCATCGTTAGCAGCTGTAGAGAAAAAATTACAAGAAATACCTGCAGGTGCT
This sequence comes from Ferruginibacter sp., assembly GCA_049314655.1. Lineage (GTDB taxonomy): Bacteria > Bacteroidota > Bacteroidia > Chitinophagales > Chitinophagaceae > Ferruginibacter. The sequence continues at coordinate 6,171 of JBMOEQ010000003.1, forward strand.
AAGGTGTTAACGTATAATTATGATACCGGAGAACGCTATTTATCTATTGAAGGATTGTTTTAAATACAGCTTAAAAGTTGTTTAAGAAATTACCATTTGCCGGTACTGTATTTTTAAAATATAACAAATAGTCTATTATTTTGGTAGAGAATACGTATTTTCGTTTTTGATTTTTAAAGTATTCATGTTTAATCAACAACATTTCATAGTAAATCAAGAGGCTGAGCAGGAAAAACCTGCTATTTCGCATGATATTAATGCTTTGTTTCCAATTTTTTTAAAAATGGAATCATTGCGCTTATTGATTGTTGGAGGTGGTCTTGTGGGTTACGAAAAGCTCAAAGTTGTTTTAGAGCAATCGCCACAAACCAATATTATTTTAGTTGCCAAGGAAATTTCATTGGCTATACGTTCTTTAGCTGTTTTACATCCGGCACTTATTTTAGTAGAAAAAGCTTTTGATGCAAGTGATTTAAATGGTGTAGATGTAGTTATTATTGCCATTAATAATAAACAAGTTAGTTCATCAATTATTGCAATTTCAAAAGCAGCGGGCAAATTGGTAAATGCTGCAGATCAACCTGCTTTATGTGATTTTTATTTTGGCGCTGTAGTTCAAAAGGGTAGTATTAAAATAGCGGTTTCTACCAATGGAAAATCGCCTACAATTGCAAAGCGGTTGAAGGAAGCTATTGCAGGTATGATTCCCGATGAAATGGAATTGGTTTTAAATGATTTAAAGCATATTCGTAAAAATATGCAAGTGCCTTTTGAAGAAAAAGTTCGACAGTTAAATGATATCACCAGTATTTTAGTTGAGGATGGATCAAATTTAAAGCAAGCCAAAACAGAGCAACATCGGTGGAAACGAATTACAACTTATTCGGTTGTTGCATTTGCCTTAATGTTAATTGGGCATTTTATATTTTCTTATATCCCTTTACAAGCTATAGCTAATGGTGCAGTGGATTGGTATGCAACATTAGATCCTAATTTTCATTGGATGATGGTTGCCGGATTTATCGCGCAAATGGTAGATGGTGCATTAGGAATGGGATATGGAGTTACCAGTGCGGCTATACTTTTATCTACCGGTATAAACCCTGCTGCAATAAGTGGAAGTATTCATACGGCAGAAATGTTTTCAAGTGGTGCATCCGGATACAGCCATTATCGATTTGGAAACGTCAATAAAAAATTGTTTAAGGTTTTGGTAATACCGGGCATTATTGGCGCCATAATTGGAGCAATTTTATTAGTGTTTTTGGGAGAAAAGTATGGAAATTATATTAGGCCTGTTATGGCTTTATATACATTGTTTTTGGGTATTAAAATTTTCGCCAATGCATTTCGCAAACAACAACCATTAAAGAAATTTAAACAGTATGGTTCTTTGGCTGGGTTAGGTGGCTTTTTAGATTCATTTGGAGGCGGAGGATGGGGACCAATAGTAACTACTACGCTTATTACTAAAGGCCGTAGCCCACGATTTGTAATTGGTACAGTTAGTTTAACCGAATTTTTTGTAACCCTTGCAAGTGCTTTTACTTTTTTTACATTGATAGGGGTTAGTCATTGGCAAACAATAGTTGCATTAATTATTGGAGGGTTTATTGCAGCACCCATTGCCGCCAAATTAACCGGTAAACTTCCTCGTAAAACATCCTTTATTTTATTGGGTATTTTGGTTATTGTTTGGAGCTTAAAAATTCTATCAAAACTGCTGTAGTTTTTTTTATTTTATTAGTCTACTAAAATGATATAGTATATGAATCCTAAAATTAATAATCTCTTTTCATCACTAGTGTTGTTTGTTGCAATTTAAACAACAACCATAATCCATATTTTCTCATTTAATTTATACACATGAAGTCTATTTTTTTTATGCTTATTTTTTTTATTCCAATTCATCTTATTGCACAGCTCAATGGAACTGTTTTGGTAAGTGGTAAAGTGGTTGGAGAAAATCATGAAGCCATACCCAGTGCAACAGTAGTTTTAAAAGGAAGTGTAAAAGGCACATTGACCGATTCTTTAGGGAAATTTAAACTTGTTATCAATCAAAAATTTCCTTTTAAACTTGTGATTTCATCTATTGGTTTTGCTCCACAAGAAATTGAAATTAAAAGTGCCCAATCAAAAGTAGCCATCCAATTAACTGCGCAAACTTATATTGCCAATGAAGTTGTAGTTACTGCCAGTAGAAATGCTGAAAAATATATTAAAAGTCCGGTTACCATTGAAAAATTAGATATCCGTGCATTAAAGGAATCTCCTGCACCTTCATTTTACGATGCGTTAGCAAATGTTAAAGGGGTTCAATTAATTACTTCTTCATTAACTTTTAAAGTGCCCAATACGAGGGGCTTCAATATTCCCAATAATTTTCGTTTTATGCAATTGGTAGATGGGGTAGATATGCAGGCCGCAACTTTGGGTGTGCCTTTGGGAAATGCCATTGGTCCAACAGAATTAGATATTCAAAGTATTGAAATTACACCCGGCGCTTCATCTGCTTTATATGGAATGAATGCTATAAATGGGATGGCTAATTTATTAACCAAAAGTCCGTTTATTGCGGAAGGCTTGAGTGTATATCAAAAAACGGGTGTCAATCATTTGGATGGTAAAGACCATAATATTTCTTTATTGAGTGAAACGGCTATCCGTTATGCAAAAAAAATTAACTCCTCTTTTGCTTTTAAAATTAATGTGAGTTATTTAAAAGGAACCGATTGGCAGTCGAACACGTATATTGATCAAAATCCTAACACGCTCAATACGGCCAATCCGGCATATCCTCAATTATCTGGAGCCAATAACCCTGCTGCTGATTTATGGAATCGGTATGGCGATGAAAATAATAATGCGATAACCGTTTCGGGTGTTCGATACGGTGGTGGTAATAAAACATTCTTGATTAGAAGAACTGGATATCTTGAAAAGGATTTAGTAAACCCGGTGTTAGATAATGTAAAGGTTGATGCTGCCTTGCACTATAAATTCAATGAAAATATTGAATTGTCTTATGCTTACAGACTAGGTAAAATGGATGGCGTTTTTCAACGAGGCAATAAAATACAATTGGATAATGTTGTAGTACAAAACCATCAATTGTTTTTAAAAGGTGAGCAATACGCTTTTAGAGCTTATACTTCATCAGAAAATACTGGTGATAGTTATAATTTGAAACCTTTGGCCGATAATTTGCAACTTACTCAATCATCTAATAGTGTTTGGGGCTCTACATTTAAGACGGCACTTCAGTCTGCAATCGACCGTGGACAAAGTATTGAAGCAGCAATGGTTTCAGCAAGGGCCGCAGCAGATTTAGGTAGGGTAGAGCCAGGAACGCCTGGATTTAATGCATTAAAAGATAGTATTATCCGTATTAATAATTGGGATCATAGAAATGCAGGTATTGCGGGTGCACCTACTACCGGTGGAGCATGGTTGAAACAGCGTAGTAGGATGTATCATGTAGAAGGACAATGGGATTTGTCGGATAAAATAAAATTCATGAATGTTTTAATTGGTGCCGATTTTCGGTTGTTTGAAGTGATTCCGGATGGGAATAATTTTGTAGACTTTAAAAGGCCGGCTGCCGATAGAAATAAACCTTTGGCTGATGGCAGTTTTGGAGAAAATGTTTACTATAAAAAGTATGGTGGATTTGTACAAATAACCAAAACATTGTTTCAAGAAAAATTGAAATTATTTGGTTCCTTACGAATAGATCGAAATCCGGAGTTTGATACTAAGTTTAATCCACGTTTTGCTGCAGTGTATTCTCCGGGAAAGCAACATAATATTCGCATGTCTTATCAAAACGGTTTTCGTTTTCCTTCTTTATTTGAAGCTTTATCTTTTGTTAACAATGGAAATGTACGCAGGGTTGGTGGTTTATCGTACATCAACAATGGGTTAGGCTATTTAGACAATTCATATACGCTTGCTTCTGTGAATACGTTTAATGCAGTAGTAAATAGAGATGTTTCTTCGGGTGCTGCGCCCAATGCTTCAATTGCGGCATTAAATAACCGTAATTTGTTAGAAGTAACCAATTTGTCTGCTACTCGTCCAGAGCGTATACGATCGTTTGAAGTGGGATATAAAACAGTATTGCTCAATAATAAATTGAATATTGATGTAGATGCTTATACCAATATCTATGACGGATTTTTGGGACAAGTAGAAGTTGCTGTGCCCAATACTGGCGTTATAGGAACAGATGCCGCCGTGCAAGATATGTTGGCATCCAATAGAGCAAAGCAAACCCGTTATAGAGTGTTTACCAATGCCAAAAATACCTATAGAAATTATGGAGTTGCTTTTGCAGCCACTTATCGATTGTATAAATTGTTTACGCTCTCCGGTAATTTTAATTTCAATGATATTAGAGCTACAACTAAAAGTGATATTTTTCTTACCGCCTTTAATACGCCTAAATTTTCTACAAATCTAAGTTTTGGCAATCGAGAAATTATTCGCAATATAGGCTTCAATGTTGTTTGGAGATGGCAAGATGCATTCTTGTGGGAAAGTCCACTTGCAGTTGGTAAAGTAAATGCATTTAGCACCATTGATGCTCAAGTAACATTTAAATTGCCTAGATATAAATCTTCTATAAAAATTGGTGGTGCTAATTTGTTCAATCATCGGTATATACAATATGCAGCCGGACCAACCATTGGTGCATTATACTATGTTGCTGTAACTGTTGATGGTTTATTGAAATAACCTGTAATCTATGTGATTGATTGATTTTATGCTGTTTAATTTTCAAGATTAGTTTAATTATATAAAAGCAGAATGATCTTTTAACAAAATATAAGTCTATAAAATTGGTAGACTAAATTATTTATCTATTTTTGTAACAAATAACAATTGGATAAATGAAAATTAATTTTTTAGCTTTTGCAGTTCCTTTATTTGTAGGGTTGATGTTGCTTGAATATTATTTGAGTGGCAAAAAGCGTTCACAAATATTTCATTTTGAAGAAGCTATATCTAATTTAAATATTGGCATTGCAGAAAGGGTAACCGATTTGTTTTCTACAGGTTTATTTTATTTCTTTTTTAAATGGTTGTATGATCATTTTGCGATTTTTAATATTACGCCAAGTTGGATTACATGGATAGCTTTATTCTTGGCAACCGATTTTGTTTGGTATTGGTACCATAGAGCTGGGCATACAGTAAATTTATTTTGGAGTGCGCATGTGGTGCATCATCAAAGCGATGATTATAATTATACAACTTCTGTACGCATAACCTTTTTTCAATCGGTTGCACGTTCGTTATTTTGGAGTATTTTACCCATACTTGGTTTTCCCCCCGGTATGATAACCTTGTTCTTACTGATTCATGGGGCATATCCATTTTTTACGCATACACAAGTAATAGGTAAATTGGGAGTTTTGGAATTGTTTATGGTAACACCATCTCATCATAGGGTGCACCATAGCAGCAATGAAGAATATTTAGATAAAAATTATGGAGATATTTTAATCATTTGGGACAAGTTGTTTGGCACATTTGTAAAAGAAACTACTACACCTCAATATGGTTTAACCAAGCCATTAAACAGTTATAGTGTATTATGGCAATTCTTCCATTTTCAATTAGAGATGTTGTATGCATTTAAACGTGCAAAAGGCTTCAAAGCTAAATGGAAAGTTATTTTTGGAAAGCCAGATGATATCGACCCTCGAATTAGAATGGTATTGGAAAAAAGATTTAATATACATCAACGTCCAATATTTTGGCAAATACATAATCGCTTTATTTTAGTACAAAGTATTGCCACTTTAGTGTTTTTGTTTTTTGTGATTTTATTTGAACCGCATCAAACTTTATTGCAATTAGCGGTAGCTGGTTTATTCATCATCATCAGTATAATTAATACCGGAGCTTTGATGGAACAAAGGCGCTGGATTTTTTATTTAGAATATATACGCTTGTTTTTATTGAGTGTTTTTATTGGAACATTATTTCCCAATCAATTTACCATTAGCTGTTTACTTGCGTTAAACTTGATGCTTATAATTTTTTATAAAACAGTAAGTGAACGCTATTATAATTGGTTATACCATTATCGTTAATTCAAATAGCTACGTGGCCGAGAGGATAGGCTAAAGTCTGCAAAACTTTTTTACGATGGTTCGAATCCATCCGTGGCGTCCAATAATATTTTTTACTTTCTTTTTAATTTCCACTTTTTATGCAACAAGTGTATTTGAGCGATTCCGGTCCAAAAGTTTCTGAAGCAATTTATGGTTTTTGGCGTTGGAAAAATGAGGGATTGGTTACTTCAGAAAAGTTGGCCAAAACAGTTACTTATTGTTTAGATTTAGGCATCAATACTTTTGATCATGCCAACCATTACGGTGAAGGATACATAGAACAGTATTTTGGAAATTTATTCATTTGTAATAAAATTAAACGATCCGATGTAGTGCTTTTCAGTAAAGCTGGTTTGCAACGATCTGCTTCAGGTTTTACTTATTATAATGCTAGTAAGCAATATTTATTAGATGCTGTTGACGCTTCTTTGCAAAGATTGTGTACCGATTATTTAGATGTTTTTTTATTAGAAGGTATTGATCATTTAAGCAATATCGAATCTACAGCAGAAGCTTTAGAATTATTGGTTAAACAAGGAAAAATCAGAAGTATAGGTTTATCCAATGTAAATGTGTTTAGGCACCAACAATTGGCATCAATATTAAGTGTACCCATTGTTACCAATCATATAGAATTGAATCTTTTAAATACTACAGCATTGGATGATGGTAGGGTAGATTTTATCAAACAACGTTTCAGTAAACCGCTTGTTTCAGCACCTTTAGCCGATGGTGAAATTTTATTTGGTACAGATGCTCGAACTGTTCTATTGCGTAATCGTTTAGAATCGTTGGCTCAAAAGTATGCAGCACATGTAGAAGAAATTGCAGTTGCTTGGTTATTCCAATTAGGTACACTGCCTATCATTGGTTCATTAGAAGAGCAGCGCATTAAGCATGCCGCATCTGCAGCAAAAATTAAACTTACTCATGAAGAGTGGAATGAATTGTATCAAATTGGGGCCATTAAAGTTTAAATAGACGCACCGTAGCCAAGCGAATAATCGTTCCCCAACCATTCTGAAAGATGTTGAGAAATGAGTGCACTTTCAACCATAAATCCATCGTGCCCATAATTGGAGTCAATTACGATTAAATTGCTGTTGGGGATATTTTTTGCAATAAATTGTTGTTCAATAAGCGGACAAAGTATATCGCTACTGATGCCAATAATTAAGGTACGTTGGTATATTTTTTTGAGTTCATTTTCTACTTGTTCACTTTTGTTGCGGGCTATATTATGTGTATCCATACTTTGTGTTAAAGCAAAATAGCTATACGCATTAAATCTATTGACTAATTTATCGCCTTGATATTGTATATAAGCACTGGCTTTAAAATTCGATATTTTCTGATGGTCATGGTCGGTTTGTTGTTGTACCATGATGGAATAATTTCTGTAAGTGAGCATGCCAATGGCACGCGCTGCTTTTAAACCTTTAGCCGCTGCAGTTGGTGTAGGTTGGCCCCAGGTTCCATCTGCCTCAATGGCCAATCTTTGTGCGGTATGAATAGCAATTCCCCATGCGCTTTCGGTTGCTGAAGTGGCTAATAAAAAAAGTTGTTGTATGGTATCAGGTTCAGTCAAACTCCATTCCAATGCTTGATAGCCCCCCATACTTCCTCCCATCAATAAAAATATTTTATTAATGAGTAGGTGTTCGCGTAACAAAATATGCGCCCGAACCATATCTCGTATTGTAATTGTAGGAAATGTACTGTAATATGGATTGCCTGTTGTAGGATTGATGCTTAAAGGACCAGTACTTCCATAACAAGATCCAATAATGTTGGCGCATACAATAAAATAACGGTCGGGATCAATTACATGGTTATTACCAACAACTCCGTTCCACCAATCGGCTGCATCGGCGTTGGCAGTAAGCGCATGGCATACCCAAACTACATTCGATTTATCGGCATTCATAGAGCCATAGGTATAATAGGCAATGGTTAAATCTTGCAAGATTTCTCCAGATTCTAATACGAATGGTGTTGAATGCCTATAAATATTCATTAATTGAACTAAATTATTATTGCAAAGTAAAGCCTTACAGCAATTATATTTGTATAAATTTAATTACGATGGTTGAAATAAATATCAAAAGAATTCAAGGCGATTGTGGCTTTGAAGCAAAAGATGCTGATGGTCATGTTATTCGTATGGATACCAGTGCCGAAACCGGTGGGGTTAATTTTGGTGTTCGTCCGATGCAAGTTTTATTAATGGGCTTAGGCGGATGTAGTGGAATAGATATTGTGATGATTCTTAAAAAGCAACGTCAAACGGTAAACGGTTTTTCCATGAAAATTGAAGCTAATCGCGAAAAAGGAAAAGAGCCTTCTTTATGGGAAAATGTTACGATCGTGTTTGAACTCATCGGTACAATCGATCGCGAAAAAGCAGAGCGTGCTTGCGAATTATCGATGCACAAATATTGTTCTGTTGCCGAAACTTTACGTAGAGGCGGTACTAATCTTACTTGGCGCGTTACCGTTAACGGTCATTAATATTTTCGTTCATCTTTATTGCACTTCTTTTATAAGGAGGCGCATACTTATCTACTTACTATTATGAAACATCCGATGTCGGCCGCAATACGCACGCAAATTCCTCGAACCGATGAAATGGAACATGCTGCTCCTTTGTTTTTAACCAGTAGTTTTTGTTTTGATGATGCCGAATCAATGCGTGCTGCATTTGCCGATGAAACGGATGATAATATTTACAGCAGGTTCAGTAACCCATCTGTAAAAGAGTTTGTAGACAAAATGGTGGTGCTAGAAGGTGCCGAAGCCGGATATGCAACCGCTTCGGGAATGAGTGCGGTATTTGCCTCTTTTATGGCTTTAATGAAAAAAGGCGATCACTTGCTTGCTTGTAATTCTATTTTTGGAAGTACACATACGGTAATCAAAAAGTATTTACCCAATTTTGGAATTGATTACACTTATGTAGCTGCCGATAAACCGGAGGATTGGGAAGCTGCCATCAGGCCCAATACCAAAATGATTTATTTAGAAACCCCCACCAATCCGGGTTTAGGTATGATAGATTTAGAATGGGTAGGGCAGTTGGCCAAAAAGCATCAACTCATTTTAAATGTAGACAATTGTTTTGCAACACCTGTAAACCAACGCCCGATTGACTTTGGCGCCGATTTAGTAGTACATTCTGCCACTAAATGGATAGATGGACAAGGAAGGGTTTTAGGTGGCGTTATTTGTGGTAAAAAATCGTTGATCAACGACATTTATTTATTTGCCAGAAGTACTGGTCCGGCATTATCTCCATTTAATGCATGGATACTCAGTAAAAGTATAGAAACCTTAGATGTACGGATGGAACGCCATGCTAAAAATGCTTTGGCATTGGCTCAAGCTTTAGAACACCATCCTAAAATCAGTTGGTTAAGGTATCCTTTCTTACCCAGTCATCCTCAATACAATATTGCAATTAAGCAAATGCTAAATGGGGGAGGTATCGTTTGTTTTAATTTGAAAGGCGGCATTGAAGCGGGGCGAAATTTTTTAGATGCCTTGCAAATGCTTTCCTTAACGGCAAACCTCGGCGATACCAGAAGTATTGCTTCGCATCCTGCCAGTACAACCCATGCTAAACTAACGGAAGAAGAACGTCAAGCTGTTCAAATTACTCCCGGATTAATTCGCATTTCAGTTGGGTTAGAACATATTGATGATATACTTTCAGATATTTTGCAAGCATTGGAAAAATGTTAATGCCAATCGAGAAAAACGATGATACAAAAAAAGAAACCGGATGTAGATGTAGTGATGGATGTGTTGGTGGAGACACGTAAAGCCTATCCCGAATCTGTATTTGTAAACAGTTTATTATTTCAATATCAAGAACGTGGTGGGTTAAGCAAAAAGCAGTTAGAAGGATTGAGAAGTAAAGCATCAAAAGTTACAACAATTGCCCCCGGAAAATTGGCTACTTTAGATGCCATTATTTTAAAAAAGCCTACACGATATAAATCAGATAAGCCTGTTGTTATTGCTGTTGAAGCAAAAGACGAACATTCAGAGAAAATGATTCATTTAATATTACATGCTTTTCCCGAACATAAGCGGGTATTGTTTTTAAAAGCAAAAATTGATAGTGGAGAATTGCTTTCTATTGCGGATAAAGTAGAGCTAGAACGTTTCTATAAATTTTTACAATCCAAATCCGGAAAATAAATCCGGCGCAGTATCACCTTTACCCGGTGGCGGCAATTCGGGGTAAACTATTGGTTTTAATGGATCATCTACTTGTTTAAATTGTTTAAGTATACTATAAGCTTCCATCTCCTCAGCATCTATAGAAAATGCAGTAATTTCCTTAATATCATTATCGTTTAGTGTATCCATTATCCAACTCCAAGCCAATCCTTCATTTAAAATTAATGGCATTCTTTTTTTAGAATTATGAATGCTTTCCATTAAACTGTTGGCAGCACGGGTAACTATGGCGAATGTTGAAAAAGTTTCGCTGGTAGATTGATCTGTCCAAGGTTGATAAATTCCGGCTAAATAAAAAATTTCTTGTTCCTTCAATTGAATACAATATGGATAGGAGATGGCTTGCTTTGCACCGGCAGGTTTATAATGCCGCCATTCAATAAAATGTGTAATGGGCACTAAACACCGATGGTTGCGAGCGGCATTTTGAAACATTTTACTATCTAGCATTTTTTCTGCAGTAGCATTTAACCAAGGAATGCCTTCTTTACGGGCTTCATATAATTGTGCCGAATTTTTAATCCATGTTGGAATAAATTCCCAATGCATATTTTCTAATTGGATATCTTTTTGATTGGTATCGCCGGTTACCACCATCCAATTTTGATAATCAAATCCACTTTGTAATAAAGCCAATGCCGCATCATCGCCCCATTTTTTTTGAATGGATTGCAGGGTGATGAGTTGACTTTTAGAAACTTTAAATCCGATGAAATTGCACATCATTAAAATTAAGAAATCGTTGAATTAAAGCCGTGTACAACCATAAAAAAACCACTCTAAAAAATAGAGTGGTTTTTGATGATTTTATTAGAATTTTTAAACGTCAGTTGCTTCGCCGTAAGCCACTGCGGTAGCTTCTTTTAAGCCTTCGCTCATGGTTGGGTGCGGATGAACGGCATTTAAAATTTCATGTGCGGTTGTTTCTAATTTACGGGCTACAACGGCTTCTGCAATCATTTCGGTAACATTCATACCAATCATATGACAGCCTAAGAATTCGCCATATTTAGCATCGTAAATTACTTTTACAAAACCTTCGGTAGCGCCGGCAGCACTAGCTTTACCACTTGCCATGAAAGGGAATTTACCTACTTTAATTTCGTAGCCAGCATCTTTAGCGGCTTTTTCGGTATAGCCAACTGAAGCAATTTCTGGAGTGCAATACGTACAACCCGGAATATTATTATAATCAATGGCTTCGGGTTTATGACCGGCTAAATGTTCGGCAGCATTGATGCCTTCTTTTGCTGCAACGTGTGCTAAAGCTTGTCCGGGTGTACAATCGCCAATCGCATAAATTCCGGGAACAGTTGTTTGTCCAAATTGATCAACAACAATTTTTCCTTTTTCAGTTTTAATGCCAACGGTTTCTAAACCGATATTTTCGATATTTGCTACAACACCAACAGCACTCAATAAAATATCCGCTTCTAAAACCACTTCACCTTCTGCAGTTTTTACCGTTGCTTTAACACCTGTACCCGAAGTATCTACTTTTAATACTTCACTATTGGTCATAATGCTGATGCCTTGTTTCTTATATTGTTTTTCTAGTTCTTTGCTGATGTCTTCATCTTCTACAGGAACAATGCGGGGCATAAATTCTACGATGGTAACTTTAGTGCCCATACTGTTATAGAAATAGGCAAATTCTGAACCAATGGCACCACTACCGCAAATGATCATGCTTTTAGGTTGCTCGTTCAACACCATAGCTTTACGGTAACCAATGATTTTAACATCATCAATGGGCATGGTTGGTAATTGACGGGCACGTCCACCGGTTGCAATAACAATATTTTTTGCTTCTAAAGTTTGTTTGCTTCCATCGGCAGCAGTAACTTCTAATTTGCCCGGGGCAAGAAGTTTACCATAACCCATGATTACGTCAATCTTATTTTTCTTCATTAAAAATTGAACGCCTTTACTCATTTTATCTGCAACACCTCTGCTTCGGCCAACAACACCTGTAAAATCATGCGTAGCTCCAGTTACAGTAATACCATAGCTGGATGCATGTTTTGCATATTCATACACTTGAGCACTTTTTAATAAAGCTTTGGTTGGGATACAACCCCAATTTAAACAAACGCCGCCTAAACTTTCTTTTTCAACAATGGCTACTTTTTTGCCCAATTGGCTTGCTCTAATCGCTGCCGGATAACCGCCCGGGCCGCTGCCCAATACAATTACATCGTATCCCATAATAGGTTTATTTTAAATTTTTATCGTGATGAACAAGGGTATTGTTCGAAGTGTGGCAAAAATACTTTGAAATAGGCGATTGACCAAAAGGAACTACGGTACATTTTATAGCGTTCGTTTTAGCATACCTTCAATAAGTATTACATTTATACTTATGAAACTGTTTTTAATTGCTTTGTGTACACATTTATTTTGCTTGCCGGCATTTGCACAAGATGTTCCTTCAATTAAGGCAAAGGCTTTGGCGCAACTGTATAATCAACCTAACGACAGTATTTATGTAATTAATTTTTGGGCTACTTTTTGTAAACCTTGTATAGAAGAAATGCCTTATTTACAATCGATTGCTGCAAAATATGCTTCCCAAAAAGTTCAATTGTTATTGGTTAGTGTAGATCAAAAATCGGTTTATCCAACTCAACTGAAAACTTTTGTAAATACACATCAAATTTCTGCACCTGTACTATGGTTGAATGAAACCAATGCCGATTATTTTTGTCCAATTATAGATGAAAAATGGAGTGGCTCTATACCCGCTACTTTATTCATTAAACCTTCAACCGGAAAAAGAATTTTTGTTGAAGCGGAATTAACTGAAAAGGAATTTGAAACAACTTTGAATAAAATGATTCAATAAATTTCTTCCATCTCGTACCAAATAAAGTTATGCTTAATTTTTCCTTTTGATGGTACAGCCAACACTTCTGCTTTTATTAATGGTAATATCTTTCCCCGCAGTAAGTTCATTGATGGCTATTTGAAGATGAGCTCTGGTTATGGCTGTTTCATCAGCCGGACTATCATCAATGGCACCGTGGTAAACCAATTTCAAATTGTTGTTGAATAAAAAACTTTCCGGCGTTCTATTGGCACCAAACGCATTGGCAAGCGCACTGTTCTCGTCTACCACATAATCCCATTGATAGCCTTGTTCTTTAGCATAGGCCACCATTTCATCGTAGCTGTCATCACCGTTTCTTAATGCTTCATTACTATTGATAACAACAACACCAATATTGTTTTTTAAAGCATAAGCACAAATTTCGGCAGTACGTTTTTGGTTTTTAATTACGTAAGGACAAGTATTGCAACTGAACATAATTAAAATGCCATTTTTTTGTGCACTATTTTTCAAGTTGATGTTTTTGCCCGATACAGATTTTAAAGAAACTTCTGCGCCCGGCATATCTGCACCTATAGCAATAGGGTCGTTGGTGGGTTTTGTAAAAGAAAGTAATCCGATGGCAATTGCCAACACAGGAATTATCGATTTGTTGATCATATGGTGCTATTTAAATATTAAACAAAAAACAAACTTAAATGTTTTGGATTTGCTTCGCTTTCTTTTCTTCTTCCAATCTTTCATCTGCAATGGCTTTTAGCGATTTTATGCTAACATTTAATTCGAAGCCGATGAGTAAAACTAAAGAATTTATATAAATCAAGGCCATTAACACAATGATGGTTCCGATTGATCCATATAATGCATTGTATTTGCCAAAATTATTTACAAAATACGAAAATCCCAAAGTGGCCATGATGCTTAAAAAAGTGGCTAAAATGGTTCCGGGAGACACTAGTTTCCAACGTTTTTGTACTGCAGGTGCGTATTTGTAAATGAAAGCAATGGAATAAAATATAAGGGTTACGATAAAGATCCAGCGCGCATAAAAAATGATTTCTCTAATGGTGATATTTTTAATCCCCATCCATTTAAGCATTGCACCTTGGGTAATCAATAAAATCAAACAACCCAATACCAATAAAAAGATGAGTGTGGTTAGTTTTATTGCCATCCAACGATCTAGGATGCCTTTTCTTTTTGAAAAGCCGATATAGTTTTTATTAAAGGAGCGCATTAAACCCATCATGGCATTCGATGCAAAAAATAGTGCAGTTATTAAACCAAAACTGATCAATCCAATTTTGGCATCATCTAAAAAAGAATCAACAAATTTAATCAGGTTGGCATTGTGCACTTTTGCCGGAACAATATCCATAATGATACCATGTAGTTGATCTTTTAAACTTCTCTTTGAAATAAATGGAAGGTTGGGGATAAGTGTAAATAAGAACAAAAAGGAAGGCGGAATTGCCATGATAAAATTATAGGCAACTGCAGATGCTCTTTCTGTTAAGCCGACTGTTTTTATTTGACCATAGAAAAATTTAATAACATCATATAATGGCACACCTTCGAAGCCCGGTAAAAAGATATGTTTCGTTTTTTTGAGTAAAAATCCGAGGGGTGTTTTGGTTAATATGAGGCGTTGTAGATTGATCAAAATAAAACAGGAATTACATCAAATGAAATTAATTTACAGCATTTGCTTTACGGCTCATTAAACTGTCTAATGCTTGTTGATAGGCTTTTGCATACCTTAAATGTTCTTCATAAGTTACTGCAAAATTCGAATAGCCTTTAAAATCGGGTTTGGCAACAAAGAATAAATAGGCTGTTGAAGGGGCATTTAAAACCGCATCTATTGTTTTAATTGAAGGCGTACAAATTGGCCCGGGAGGAAGTCCTGGATTTTGATATGTGTTGTAGGGCGAATTATAACTTAAATGCTTTTCGTAGATGCGTTTCAATGCAAAATTACGCATGGCATATTTTACAGTAGGATCGGCACCTAAGCGCATCCCGGTTTCTAATCTATTTAAATACACACTGGCAATTTTACCTTTATCTTCCTCTCTATTGGTTTCTTCCTCAACGATACTGGCTAAAGTATATACTTGAACTTCGGTTAGGTTAAGTGCATTGGCTTTTTGCTTCCTTTCATCGGTCCAAAACTTATCATGCTCAGCAACCAATTTCCTGATGATTTTTGAAAAGGAGGTATTCCACAATATGCTGTAGGTATTAGGAATAATTTTAGTGATGATGGTATTGGTATCTGCGCCAAATTTTTTCAAAGAATCTTCATTGTATAAAAAATGAATGACTTCGGCAGAATCGCATTCGAAATTATTCGCAATTTTTTGAGCAAAATCTTCTTTAGTACGCAGTTTATTGATAACTAAATTTACCGGTGTTTGACTGCCATTACGTAGCATTCTGATGATGTTGTATAAGTTTTCATCGGCTTTAATAACATATCTGCCGGGTTTTACTCTTTGAGGATATTTAAGTAAGGTTGCCGCCCATTTAAATACATCTGGATATTTTACTATTTTTTCGTTTTCAATTTGCTCCATTACATCTTCAAAACTACTTCCTGTTCTGATGAGTAAGGTTTGACGTTCGTCGTTGAAATCGGTTGCACTGCTAAAAAATAACCAAGCAACGGTTAGGGTACCGAAGAGCACAAAAAAGATGAATAAGTAGAAGATTTTCTTTAAAGATGGCATAAGTTGATGATTGCTGCTTCATTAAAAGTAAATGAAAAAACCCTGCCTTTGCAGACAGGGTTCAAAAATATTTAGCTAAAATTATTTTTTTACAGGAGAATCAACAGGAGTTGCAGTTCCTGGTAATGGAGCAGCATTTTGCTGTGTATTAGGAATTGAAGCAGGTGCTTTGTTGATTAATTCATCATTTTTAGTTCCGGCTGTACCCGATTTTGGAATAAATACCGGAGAAAGTAAGCATAAAATACCTACTACAGCAGCAAAAACCCAAGTGCCTTTTTCTAAAACATCGGTGGTTTGTTTAACCCCCATTAATTGGTTGCTAAATCCGCCCAAAGAACCGGATAAACCGCCACCTTTAGGGTTTTGAATCAATACAATCAATCCTAAAATAATGGATGCAACAATTACTAAAATTCCAAATAAAACTAACATACTTCAGTTCTTTTTAATTTTTTATAGTTAAAATATCGATTTGCAATTCGATTCTTTGCTTTATTAGGCAATGTCATCGGCACGCAATTGGTCAATTTTGGCTGCAAAGTAAGCGATTTTAGTAGGATTGAGCAAACTTAATTTCTGATAAACCTCTATTGCTTTATTCTTTTTGCCTTGTTGAACCAAAACTTCGGCCATTGCTTCGGTTACAATTTCTTCTTTTGTATTAGAAATTTCGGCCAAATGTTGTACGTTTTCTTCAGCTTTAACAGTGTTTTGAACCGGAATTTGATCTCCATGTAATTTTTTCATTGTTTTCAACCAATCGGTAAAACTTCTTAATTGAATACCCAAACGATCGGAAGCAAGCACTTGGTCGCTAATTTTTATACCCACACTGGCAAAATAATCGGTAGTGTGCAAAGGCTCAAATAAAGGCTGGTTTACATTTGCCGTATTAATTTCATTGAAACGATGTGCAGCGCCGGGTAATGGTTGATCTGAAAAATTGGAGTCCAAGGATTCATTTTCTTCAGTATCTATTTCTTCATTTTCTTCATTGGATAATAGTTCACTATCTAGCGCTTGTATAACTTCTTCAAGATTATCAGCTTTTGGTTCTTCCGCTTCAATAATAACAGCATTTGTTTCTGGGATTGCTTCATCAGTTGTTTCTGCTGAAAATTGGGCGGATTCAATTTCTAAATCTGCTTCTTTGTTTTCAGTAAGCGAAGGCTGATCCTCTTTATTGGTAATAGGGTAGATTAAATGATCATTGCTAGGTGTATCAAGAACAGATTCGATAGAAGTTTGTTCCATTGAATCGCTCATTAAACGATGTTGCAATCTATAGCCATTAGAAAAATGGGCAGCGGTTTGAGCTGCCAATGAAGCATATTTTGCATTTGATTCTGGCGTATTTCTTAATAAAAAATACCTAGCAGGAATAAAATAAGGGTATTGCGAAACCAATAATTCTAACTGTGCCTTTACCGTTTCGGGTGAAGTTGCTTGTGCGGTTAATGATTCATATAACATCGTATTGGGCATTAGTCAAAACTACAGTTCTCTCTACAAATAAACAATCTTAATTTACCAGTTGGAGAATATTTTATTAAAAATGGCGTCGTTGATATTTTTTATGATTTCGCTAGTTAAGCCGGATTCAGCTTGTGCTAAACTTTGTGTTGCAGGGAAATCGAAATTATTGGACAAATCTGTTTCGAAATTTTTCTTTTCATCAAGTGTATTCTTAAAAATCAAATGAAAGCTTACCGATAAACGGTTGGCACTTGCATTATTGCCACTAATACCTGTTGTAGTTACATTGTACTCCGATATGTAGCCGCCGATATCGTAATGTGCATTATCGTCGTTGGTTTGACGAAGACGAGTATTGCCAATGATTTTGGCTTTCAATGCTTCCGTTAATTGCGGACTTAATTGCGGGTTTACATACCGTGCCTTATTGAGTAAATAATTTACCCTGAAGGTTTTTATTTCTTCCGGAATGGGAGAGGTGTCTTTAAATGAATATTTACATGTGGCAAAATTAAATAACCAAAAAGAAGCAATACTTAGTACAAAAATTTTCATTGTTGTAAAAGTGCTGCTGTTAAAAATTCGATTGATTTTTTGAGTCATATTTTTAATCTTCAATATCATATTCCTTCAGTTTTCTATACAAGGTTCTTTCACTAATGCCTAAATCGGCTGCTGCATCTTTTCTTTTGCTTTTATGTTTTTTTAGCGCTTTAATGATGAGTTCTTTTTCTTTATCTACAATGCTTAAAGATTCTTCAACGGCATCTAATTGTTGTATATCTTCTCCATGTTGGTTGATAAACATGGGTTGCGTTGTATTTTGAAAATTATGTTGGTTATTGCTCGATTTCATTTCGGGCAAAAGGGTTTCATTAGAATCGTTGTATAGATTAACATGTTGAACCATGCCCGGATTTTGCAGCATATCGTAGAACATCTTCTTCAATTCATTTACATCTTTCTTCATATCGAAAAAGAGTTTGTATAAAATTTCTCTTTCGTTGGCAAATTCTTGTTGACTTACACTGCCTTTGCCGTTTGCTAATACCGGTAAACGATTGAACTGTTGTTGTGGTAAAAACTGCGCCAATTCGGTTGCTGTAACATTTTTCTCTTTCGATAATACAGAAATTTGTTCTGCAATATTCTTCAATTCACGCACATTTCCCGGCCAAGGGTATTGCATTAACAGATTTTTCGCTTCTTCATTCAATTGAATAGGTGCGCCTTTATATCGATCCGAAAAATCGGCAGCAAATTTTCTAAACAACAAGGGCACATCTTCTTTTCTGTCGCGTAAAGATGGAACCCTGATGGGAACCGTATTTAATCGATAATATAAATCTTCTCTGAATTTTCCGGTTTGTGCCGATTCAATGAGTTCGCGATTTGTTGCAGCAATAACTCGTACATCTGTTTTTTGAACTTTACTGCTACCTACACGGATGTATTCGCCGGTTTCTAAAACCCTTAATAAACGTGCTTGAGTTCCAAGGGGCATTTCACCAATTTCATCTAAGAAAATAGTACCACCATTTACCGTTTCAAAATAACCTTTTCGGCTATCAACGGCTCCGGTAAAGGATCCTTTTTCGTGTCCAAATAATTCAGAATCAATAGTTCCTTCTGGAATGGCGCCGCAGTTTACTGCAATAAATGGATTGTGTTTGCGTGCACTTAAGGCATGAATGATTTGTGAAAATACTTCTTTACCTACACCGCTTTCTCCATTAATCAACACGCTTAAATCGGTATTAGCAACCTGAACGGCTACATGTAATGCATGATTTAAGGCAGGTGAGTTGCCTATGATGCCAAATCTGTTTTTAATAAGTTGTAAGTCCATATTTATTGACTTGCTTTTTTGGATTGATGGGTTTATTCTACTACTGTTCCAATCAATGTTCCGGCAGTGCAGGAGTTTACTTTAATTTTTACATAATTACCTTTCGATAAATTTCCTTTTGGAAAAACAACCACTTTATTTTGATCATTTCTTCCAAATAAATCGTTTTCATTTTTTTTAGACGTGCCTTCTATCAAAACATTGAAGGTTTTACCTACTTCTCTTTGCATGCTTTCGAGCGAATGAATGCGATGCAGGTTTATCATTTCTTGTAATCGTCTTTTTTTAATTGATTCTGGTATATCGTCTTTAAATCTTCTTGCAGCAAGGGTTCCGGGGCGTTCGCTATAGAAATACATATACGCTAAATCATAATGACAATATTCCATAAGCTCCATCGATTGCTGGTGGTCTTCTTCGGTTTCTGTACAAAAACCTGTTATCATATCAGTAGAAATGCCACAATCGGGTAAAATTTCTCTTATTTTATTTACTCTTCCAATATACCATTCTCTTGTATAAGTTCTATTCATCAATTGCAATACTCTATTGCTACCGCTTTGAACCGGAAGGTGTATATAATTGCAGATGTTATCGTGCCTGGCCATTGTATACAATACTTCATCTGTAATATCTTTTGGGTGAGAAGTGGAGAATCGTACACGCAATAATGGATCAATTAAAGCAACTTGTTCTAAGAGTTGTGCAAAATTGATGGCGTTGCTATCATCGCCTTCGGGGATATAGTGGTAAGAGTCTACATTTTGTCCTAGTAATGTTACTTCTCTATAACCTTGTTCAAAAAGGTCGTTACATTCATGAATGATTGATGCAGCATCTCTACTTCTTTCACGTCCACGGGTAAACGGTACTACACAAAACGAACACATATTATTACAGCCACGCATGATGCTTACAAATGCATTAACGCCATTGCTATTTAATCGTATGGGTGAGATATCAGCATAGGTTTCATCTCTGCTCAATAAAACATTAATGGCTTTTTGTCCAGTTTCGGCTTCTTCAATTAATGCAGGCAATGTGCGATAGGCATCCGGACCGATAACTAAATCCACTAGTTTTTCTTGTTGTAAGAATTGTTCTTTTAGGCGTTCGGCCATGCAACCCAAAACTCCCACCAACATTCCGGGGCGTTTTTTCTTTAAGCTTTTAAATTCTGTAAAGCGTTTTCTAACGGTTGCTTCGGCTTTTTCGCGAATAGAGCAGGTATTTACAAATATCAAATCGGCATTGTCTACTGTGGTTGTAGGACCAAATCCATTTTCCATTAAAATGGCAGCAACCACTTCACTATCTGCGAAGTTCATTGCACAGCCGTAACTTTCAATGTAAAAGCGTTTTTTATATACTGTACCATCAATGCCTTGTAGGGCAAATGCTTCTCCCTGACGATTTTCGTCGTGTGGAGCAGTTTCTTTATTTATTAACGATTCCATCATAATACGGCGGCAAAATTAGGTATTATAGATGAAATTATGCCAGATTGGCATATTTATTCCCGCTTTAGAAAACTATGGTTTATTGTTTTGTTGAGTTGATGTAGTAGGAGTGTTTTTGGGTTTATCCAAAAAGAGCATTTTAATAGCAATAACGATCATTAAAAGTGCAAATAGTTTTTTGATGGTTTCTTGAGGCAAGCTTAAAGCTATTTTACTTCCAAAATAGCTTCCTGCTAAAAATCCTATTGCTAAAAAGGCCACTACTTTGGGATCTACATATCCTTGGCGATAATAGTGTAATACACCAAATATGCCAACAGGAAGCATGATTAATCCCAAAGAAGTGCCTTGTGCGCTATGTTGCGAGAAGCCAAGAAAATACACCAATGCCGGAACAATAATTAATCCACCGCCAACCCCAATCATGCCACCAAGCATGCCGGCAGCTATACCAATAAGGATTACGATGAGAATAGTTTGAGTGGCCATATTTTCCTTTTTTTTGATCATTTATTACTTAGGGAATTTTTCATTATAGTGATCAATAGATTCTCTAATGATTCTGTAAGCGGTTGCTTTATCTTGAAATTCATCAATTTCCACCACTTTATGTTCAAGCACTTTATACTGTTCGAAATAATTTCTTAAAACCGCAATAAAATGTTTGGGAAGTTCTTCAATAGAAGTGATGTGGTTTACAGTAGGGTCATTTGTAGCAACAGCAATTATTTTATCATCTTCTTCGCCATTGTCAATCATTTGCATATTTCCAATTACAGTAGCTTCTACCAAGCAAAGGGGTTGAATACTTTCGCTGCACATTACTAAAATATCCAAAGGGTCGCCATCTAATCCTAAAGTTTGAGGAATGAATCCATAATTTATGGGGTAATGGAAAGAGGAATATACGATACGATCTAAAATCAATAATCCTGTTTTTTTATCGATTTCATATTTGGTTTTTGAACCTTGAGGAATTTCAATAAGTGCATTTACTTTTTCGGGCATATCGGAACCATAACTGGCGCCAT
Source organism: Ferruginibacter sp. (assembly GCA_049314655.1). Lineage (GTDB taxonomy): Bacteria > Bacteroidota > Bacteroidia > Chitinophagales > Chitinophagaceae > Ferruginibacter. Next base: position 27,922 of record JBMOEQ010000003.1, read on the forward strand.
GCCAAGGGTGAAGAACGTACATAGTAGTATATTTTAGTTTAGAGTTTAGGGTTTAGAAGTTTAGTTGACATATTTTATGGTTGAATAAGCGTTAACAATAGTTGAACGATGGATTAGAGTTTCTTATTACTTTATAACCTTTACAAACGCTATAAACATTGTTTAGAGTTTAGGGTTTAGTAGTTTAGTTGAACAATGGTTGAACGATGGTTTAACCATTGTTTAGCGGTTGAGGGTTTATTGTTTAGTGCAGTGCCTTTTTTAACCCATCAACTTTATAAACTAAACAATCTTTATAAACTTTATATGCTTTATAAAACTTTACAATCTCTACAATCTCTACATCGCTAACGATCCAATTTTATAACCTAGCCAAACGGCAATTAAACCGCCTAATAAACTTAAGCTAGTATAAGTTGCCATTTGTAACCATTTTCCTTCTTGTATAAGTTGTAAATTTTCTAAAGTAAATGCAGAAAATGTAGTGAACCCGCCGCAAATACCGGTGGCTAATAACAAACGCCATTGATTGTTGAAATTTTCGTTGGCTAATGCAATTGCCGCAACAACACCAATTATAAAACTGCCAACAATATTAACCGATAATGTAGCCCAAGGAAATGATTTTCCATTCAATAACAAGGAAAGTCCATAACGAGCTATACTGCCCAATGCGCCTCCAAATGCTACTAATAAAAATGGTTTCATTGAAATGCCTTATAAGTTTCCGGAAAAAGTATATTTAAAATCTACCAACCATTTGCCATTGCGTTTGATCACTTTTACTTTAGAAACGTTGGCTTTTTTATACGAATTAGAATAGTTTACTATAGTAACCGAATCGTTTAAATTTTCAATTTCATTGATGATGATTTCGGCATTTTGATATGCTTTTAATTCTTCTTTGCTTTTAGATTCGTATTGCTTTTCAAATAAATTGAAATATTGCGTATTGGTTTCTTCGGGAAGCAAAAGTGGTTGTGCTTCTTTAAATTGATTGTCGAGTATGTTTCTGATGAAAGAACGTGCAACATCAATATCTGTATTAGGCACTTCTTTTTTACTATTACAACCTACGGTTGTAATTAATAGAAGGGCTATGAATAAGGAAAATTTATACATAGAATAAAGGTACATATCTATTTTGAACAAATAATTTTTAAGCGATTTATTCGGATTTGGGTTTAAAAAAATCAAAAAAAAAGCACTCTAATGAAGAGTGCTTTTAAAATAAAAGAATTGAATTATTTATTCATGTCTTTAAGTATTTTGCTTGCAGAGTCTAAAGCTTTAGAACTTTCTTCTAAGGCTTTGCCAATAGAATCAGTATTTATATCTTTAATAGCATTGGTGATGCTGTCCATTCCACCTTTTTCATTTACTTTATCCATACCCATTTGCATCATTGAAGTTTTGTCGAAAGCAACTTTCCAAGCGCCACCTTCTTTTTTCAATGTAAAGTTGGTTGACTCGCCACTTGTTTTTTCTTTAACAGCAATAGTTGCTTTATCGCCTTCGATTTTTGGCTCACCGAATTCCATTTTAGTTTTGTCGTATTTTTCGGTCTCTTTAGTGTCTTTCGACATTTTCATTGCCATGTCCATCATGTCTAACATGCTTTTACTTTCTGCAGTTGCTAATTTACGTGCGCCTTCAATGTCTTTTTTAGAAAGGGCATCAAAGAAAGCAATTAAAGTAGTTTTTGGATCTCCACCGCCGCCATTACAGCTTGCAAAGAAAACTGCTGAGCTAATGATTGCTGCAGCGAATAATAATTTTTTCATAATCGGAACTTTTTTGTTTAGGGGTTAAAATTATAGTTTTTTTTAAGATTTGTAGGGATTGCTGAAAAATCTTTTTGCAACAAGTTTTTGCATTTGTATTAGTTGTTGATTTATTTATATACAAACCTTTTTATTTCTACACAGTTTGGATGCAAGTAAAGGTCGTCTACACCAATAAATTCAAAGTCTTTAATATGGCTTAAATGGTATTTGGCTTTTAAAGTAGCGCTTTTACAATAGCTTTTGTACACATATTCGGCGCAATACATTCTATCGTTTGTAACTAAATTGAAATCCAAATCGAACATAATTTCATTTTGGAAACTCATTTTGGCTTCCTCAACAGATTGTGCAATTTCCTTTTGAGCTACAGTATATCTAAATATACCAAAGCCTCTGTTGCCGTATGGTTCGCAAAAATTTTCAAGTTTTTCTCTTCTTATTTTTTGATCCGGGTTAAACTCACCTCCTAAGGCATGGTAAACAAAAATGCTGTCGTTTTCAATACTTATAATGCCACAATGAGAATAAGATTGATTGCGTTGGTTCAATTGGCGCAAACTTTCACTGGTAAAATCATTGCCTCTTCTGGTAATAAGATCGCCGGTTTTAAACAAGCTTTTAGCGGTTTGAATGGTATCCCATGCTCTTTGAACGAAAGCTAAATATTGAATTGAATCTTCATGTGATAATACAAGTTTATTATAAGGAGCATTATTGTTGTTGCAAGCCATTAAAAAAAACAAGAGGCAGCATAAAGGCCACCTCTTGATTAGGTTATTGAGTATCATATTAATATCTTGGAGGATCGTTTTTCATCTCTTGTTCTTTTTCCTTGTCGTATGCTCTTATTATGGCTTTTACCAATTTATGACGAACAACATCTTCTTCATCTAATTCAACATGTGCAATGCCATCAACATTTTTCAATATTCGAAGTGCTTTATCGATACCGCTGCGCATGTTTTTAGGTAAATCTATTTGTGTAGGATCGCCGGTGATAATGGCTTTGGCATTTGCTCCAATACGGGTTAAAAACATTTTTAATTGTCCGTCGTTGGTATTTTGCGCTTCATCCAAGATGATAAATGCATTGTCCAATGTTCTACCACGCATATAAGCTAAAGGTGCTACTTCAATGGTTCTGGTACTCATATAATAGCCCAGTTTATCGGCAGGTATCATATCGTCTAATGCATCATAAAGTGGACGTAAGTATGGATCAATTTTTTCTTTTAAATCGCCGGGTAAGAAACCTAAATTTTCGCCGGCTTCAACGGCAGGGCGAGTTAGAATAATCTTTTTTACAGTTTTGGCTTTTAATGCACGTACAGCTAAAGCCACAGCCGTATAAGTTTTACCGGTACCTGCGGGCCCAATTGCAAAAACAATGTCGTTTTTGTCAACAGCACTCACCATTTTCTTTTGATTGGCAGTACGTGCACGTACCGTTTTACCATTAGGACCAAATACTAAAACATCATTTGGGTTTCGATCTACAAAATGGTCGATGGCTTGTTGATCATCGCCACCTAAAATTTGTTCGAAATAATTTTCACTCATGTGACCGTTTCGCTCAATGTATTGTACAATGAGGTCAATCTTTTCTTTAGCATCTACAATTTGTTCTGGGGCACCGCTTAATTTAACTTGAGTTCCTCTACTTAGAATTTTTAGCAAGGGAAACTTCTTTTTAAGGATATCTAGTTTGCCGTTGTTAACACCAAAGAATTCAATTGGGTTAACAGATTCGAGGTTGATGATGGTGTCTGTCAAATTTTAAAAGTTTGAAGGTGTAAAATGGGATAGTATAAATGTTTTCGACCCTTCTCAAATTTAATGATTTGCAACCGAAGAATGACAAGTTTACTTATTCACATAATGTTAAAAAATCATTTAAGTTATTTGCTGAAAAAAGAAAACAGGTTGAACAGCTTGATGCTACCATCTATCGTTTAAAAATTAATTACTATAAAATATTATGAAATTCATGCACTTAATGTTTTTGGTATAGATTGTTCAATAAATTAATAATATGGTAACAGTAAATTTATTTTTCATCCATTTTTTTAAATATGATTTCAAAAAAATACAGAAAAGTTAAAATTATACAGACGATAATCATATAAAAAAATAACATTCATCATTATAAGAAATTATATCTGTACGACCTTTACATCTCAATAAACAAATGACCAGATTTTTACTTCATTTGTAGATGATTTACTGTAGTTGAAGTATATATCTGATTCAATTTTTCACTTAAAATAAAATATTATGTCGATTCCTAGTAACTATGCAGCTAACGATCCCAATCCTGTAAAAAGAGAGTTAGAAAGTTGGGTTAAGCATATCGCTGCTCAATGTGAAGCAACCAATATTCATTGGTGTGATGGTTCTCAACAAGAGTATGATGCACTCTGTAATTTGTTGGTAAAAAAAGGCACTTTTATAAAGTTAAATCCCGAAAAACGTCCTAATAGTTTTGCTTGTTTCAGCGATCCAAGTGATGTTGCACGTGTAGAAGACAAAACATTTATATGTAGTCGTTTACAAGCCGATGCTGGTCCAACTAATAATTGGATGGCACCCGATGATATGAAAAAAGTGTTGAATAATTTAATGGATGGCTGTATGAAAGGCCGTACGCTTTATGTTATTCCATTCTGTATGGGCCCTGTTGGTTCTCCATTTGCACGTTATGGTGTACAAATTACCGATTCGGAATATGTGGTAACGAATATGCGCATCATGACAAGAATGGGTGAAGATATTTATCCATACATGTTAAATCAAAAATATGTAAAATGTATTCATACAGTAGGTGCGCCATTAGAAGGAAATGCAGCTGATGTTTCTTGGCCTTGTAATCCTACAGTAAAATATATTTCTCATTTCCCAGAAGAAAGATTAATCATTTCTTACGGTAGCGGATATGGTGGAAATGCATTGTTAGGTAAAAAATGTTTTGCTTTAAGAATTGCATCATCTATGGGCCGCGAAGAAGGTTGGCTAGCAGAACACATGTTAATTTTAGGTGTTGAAGATCCTAAAGGAGAAAAAACATATGTTGCAGCGGCTTTCCCAAGTGCATGTGGTAAAACTAATTTTGCCATGATGATTCCTCCTGCTGAATTTGATGGATGGAAAGTAACAACTGTAGGAGATGATATTGCTTGGATTCAAAAAGCGGAAGATGGTGAATTGTATGCCATCAACCCTGAAGCAGGATATTTTGGTGTTGCACCGGGAACAAACTACCACACCAATCCTAATGCCATGGAATCTATCAAGTCCGATACAATTTTTACCAATGTTGCAGTAACTAAAGACGGTGATGTATGGTGGGAAGGTATGACCAAAGAAATTCCTGAAGGATTAACCGATTGGCATGGTTTACCTTGGGATCCTGCAAGTGGTAAACCTGCAGCACATGCTAACTCAAGATTTACAGCTCCAGCTTATCAAAATCCAGCTATAGATAGTGAATGGAACAATCCTAAAGGCGTTCATATTGCCGGATTTATTTTTGGTGGAAGAAGAAGTACAACCGTTCCATTAGTTTACCAATCCTTTAACTGGAATTTTGGGGTGTATATGGCTGCTACAATGGGTAGCGAAATGACTGCCGCAGCTTTTGGTGAAATTGGTAAAGTACGTCAAGATCCGTTTGCAATGTTGCCATTCATTGGCTATCATATTGGTGATTATGTTAACCATTGGTTACAATTTGGTAGATCTTTACCAAATGCACCTAGAATATTTGGTGTAAATTGGTTCCGTAAGGATGAAAATGGAAAATTCATATGGCCAGGTTTTGGAGATAATGTTAGAGTATTGAAATGGATCGTTGAACGTATTCATGGAAGAACATCGGCTGTTGAAAGTCCAATTGGTTGGATGCCAAGATATGAAGATATGGATTGGACAGGTCTTGATTCATTTACAAAAGATGAGTTTAAAAAAATCATGACAGTAGATAGAGAACCATGGAAGAAAGAGTTGTTATCTCATGAAGAGTTATTCTCTCGCATGTATGATAAACTTCCTAAAGAATTCTTCTTTATTAGAGAGCTCTTACTCTCAGCGTTGTGGAGGTCGCCCGAACATTGGGGATTGCAACCAGAACAACATTAAAATATAAAAGAGCGTATTAAGAGCAAACTTTTAATACGCTCTTATTTTTTAACCAAACATTTATTATGGAATGGTTTATTAAATTATTTACCGAAAGTTCGGTAGCACAATCTGTTGCCATCTATGGTTTAGTAATTGCTATTGGTATTTGGCTAGGCAGATTAAAAATATTTGGAATTTCTTTGGGTGTTACTTGGGTATTGTTTGTAGGATTATCAGTATCATTTTTAGGGTTAGAAATTAATAAAGAAACCGAACATTTTTTAAAAGATTTCGGGTTAATCTTATTTGTGTATTCAATTGGGCTGCAAGTTGGGCCCGGTTTTTTTGCTTCTTTGAAAAAAAATGCATTGGGCAATAAT
>JBMOEQ010000004.1:0-32506 GCA_049314655.1 Ferruginibacter sp.
ACAAAATATTGTGCATATACACTATAGTATTGAGGCTGTAAACTTCCGCCCATAAAACTACCATTGTCTTTCATCCAAACCGGCGCACTCCATGGGCATGCCAATAATTTTACATTGGGATTGATGGCAATGATTTCTTTTAATAAAGGAATTAAATCGGTACGATCGGGCAGTAAACTAAATTGCGCAAGCGTGGGATCGGTTTGTCCCGCCGGCAAATCATTATACGTAAAAGTACTGGCACTTAAATCCGATGCGCCTATGCTTAACCGTATATAATTCATGCGGATGCCATTGCCATTTGGATTAAACAATTCTTGCAACAAATTTTGTTTGGTTGCCGCATCTAATTGATTGATTAAGGTTGCACTGCCGCCGGTTAATGTAAAACCAAAACCATCTACGGATTGGTAACGTTGGTTACTGTCTAACACTATTTCGGGATTACCATTGGCCGTTGTATTGAAAGCAATGATATCGGATTGCTTTTCAATTTTTGCACTTTGATCGGCCTTAGTTAACCAATAATCTACTTCATTGGCAACGGGTACTACCGGAGGCAATGGTGCCGGTGGTGTGGGTGTTGATTTTTTAGAGCAGGCAATGGCAAGCATCATAAATCCTGCAAGAAAAAATAGGGGTATGCGTTTTTTAATAAACATAAAATGATTTTATAGGTGGTGATTATTTAGATTGAGCCGCTTTATTTTTCACCGAAAATAACCACGATAATAAATTGGGTTCAGAAAAAGCATTGTCCCAACTGTTATGGTTGGCCTCCGGATATAAACTAAAGCGTACCGTTTGTTTGTTGTTTAATAATGCTTCGTACATGTTTTGCGATAAAACCGATGGTACCACATCGTCTTTTGCTCCATGAAAAATCCACCAGTTTACATCTTTCATAGAAGCGGCTGTTTGAACATTAGCTCCGCCACAAATAGGAAAAGCTGCAGCAAATACACCCGGATTTCGGTACACCATTTCAAATGTACCCATACCGCCCATCGACAAACCGCCAATATAAATTTGTTGACGATTTACTTTATAGGTTTTCAATAAATGATGAAACAATGTATTTAATGCACGCATTGCTGCGGTAGGACTTTCATCTACTACAAATTCGAATCTATCGGCATTTTCGGGTGTAGGTTGACGAAAGCGCACATTGCTCCAAAAACTATTTCCGGGGCATTGAGGAAACACTACAATTGCAGGAAATTTTTTTCTGTTTGAATCTGCCAGAAATAATTTTGAACCATGTATCAATTGTAATTCATTATCACTTCCTCTTTCACCTATTCCGTGCAGTACCAATATAAAAGGATATTTTTTATTGGGCTTATAGTTTTCGGGTAATAATATCCGATAGCCAATAGTATCAATACCATTAATAAAAACCTTCTTTTCAAACGCATCGGTAGATTGTGCTACCAATGCATTGAAACATCCGATTAAACCAAGGAATAAGCTAAGTTTTTTTAAATTTTTCATATGATTATAATTGAAAGCTGGCTTCTTTAACATCTCTACTATTACCGCCAATGAAAAGTTTAAATGCACCCGGTTCGGCTACATACTTTAAATCGGAATTGTAGAAACGCAAATCTTTATCAGAAATCGTAAAAGTTACTTTTTTAGATTCGCCGGCTTTTAATTCAATTTTTTGAAATCCTTTTAATTCTTTTACCGGACGAGTAATACTGCCCACCATATCGCGGATATACAATTGTACAACTTCTTTACCATCGTATTTTCCGGTATTGGTTACCGTTACCGTTGCTTTTAAATCCATACCAAATTTGATGGTTTTTCGATCAAGGGTAATATCGCTATAACTGAACGTTGTATAACTTAAACCATATCCAAAAGGATATACCGGATCGTTAGAAACATCTATATAATTTGTTTTGAATTTCTCGAACCATTTTCCTTCTGCCAATGGGCGTCCGGTATTTTTGTGATTGTAATACAATGGAACTTGTCCTATGTTTTGAGGAAATGTAGTGGTTAATTTTCCTGAAGGATTTACATCGCCAAATAATACATCTGCAATGGCGCTTCCTGCTTCGGAACCACCAAACCAAACATTAAGTATGGCAGGTACATTTTCGTTTTCCCATTTTAAAGCAAGTGGCCTACCGGTAAACAATACCAATACTACAGGCTTACCGGTTTTAAGTAAAGCTTTCAATAAATCTTTTTGTACTTGAGGAATTTCTAAACTGCTACGACTGCTACATTCGCCACTCATTTCGGCCGACTCGCCCAATGTTGCCACAATAACATCACTTTGTGCAGCAGCAGCCAATGCTTCATCAATGATTACTTGTGCAGGACGACTATCGCGTTTGAAAGATTTGCCAAACATACCCGCACGTTCTTCAAACAAACTATCTTGATCTAAATTAGAACCGCGAGCATATATAATTTTTGCATCGTTACCTACTGCAGTTTTTAACCCTTCCAATAAAGTAATAGGCTTACTAAAATCGGCAGCTACACTCCAAGTGCCCGGCATGTTTTCACGTGCATCGGCTAATGGGCCAATTACTGCAATGGTACCAGTTTTACGTAAGGGCAATACATTATTGTTCTTTAACAAAACAAAACTTTGTGTAGCAGTAGCTCTAGCTTCTTTACGATTAGCATCGGTAAAAATTTCTTTTGCAGGGCGAGTTAAATCGCAATACCTGTAAGGATCATCGAATAAACCAAGTTTGTATTTTGCTTCTAAAATTCTACGGCAAGCTTTATCAATAGTTTGTACAGATACTTTACCATCTTTTACCGATTGTTTTAATGTAGTTAACAATCCTTCTCCAACCATATCCATATCTACACCTGCATTAATAGCTAATGCCGATACTTCATTTATATTACCCATACCGTGCGTTTCCATTTCATTGATGCCGGTATAATCGGTAACTACAAAACCCTTAAAGCCCCACTGGTTGCGCAACACATCTGTCAATAAAAATTTACTACCGGTTGCGGGTATGCCATCTACTTCATTAAAAGAAGCCATTACACTTCCTGCACCTGCATTTACTGCTGCTTGATAAGGTGGTAAATATTCATTGTACATTCTTAGTTTGCTCATATCGGTAGTATTATAATCTCTACCTGCTTCTGCAGCGCCATACATTGCATAGTGTTTTACACAAGCCATGATGGTGTTGTTTTTAGAAAGATCATCACCCTGATATCCTTTTACCATCGCTTTTGCAATTTCACTGCCTAAGTATGCATCTTCGCCAGAGCCTTCGGCAATTCTTCCCCAACGAGGATCACGGGCAATGTCTACCATCGGAGAAAACGTCCAATTAATACCATCTGCACTAGCTTCTTGAGCAGCAATTTGTGCACTGCGTTCAATGAGCTTCATATCCCAAGTACAAGACAATCCTAAAGGGATAGGAAATACTGTTTCGTAACCATGTATTACATCCATACCAAAGAGTAATGGAATTTTCAATCTACCTTTTTCAACGGCTTGTTTTTGTACATCACGGATTTTTGCAACCGATTTAATATTGAATAAACCGCCCACTAAACCCTTTTCAATTTTCTTAGCAATATCAGAATTACCAGCTTGCCCTGTTGTAATATCTCCGGCTCCGGGCAAATTCAATTGTCCTATTTTTTCTTCAAGGGTCATTTTTTTCATGAGCCCATTGATGAAGGCATCCATTTTGGCTGTATTCGTTTGTGCCTGACTGTTTACAGCCAACAACAGCATACAACCAACCATTCCTTTTTTTAGCAAATTCATATGTATTATTTTTTATTAGGGATGAAATATTTGATTAATTTATTTTTCCAGATGGCATATCCTGTTGCATTCATGTGTAAACTATCGGCAATAAAAAGTTTGCCATTGGGTTTACCGGTTTCATCAAGCATTTCGTTAACCACATTAACAAATGCGGTGTGCTTTTTTTGTTGAAGAAATCGTTTGATGCGCAAATTACCTTCAGCGTATTTTTTTGCAAATTGCCAACGAGCCGGACTGGGTTTCATAGACACATAAACAATACCAATCTTGGGCATTGCCACTCGCAGCATATTGAACAAGGTTTTAAAACGAGAAACCACCATATCTACCGTAACCGTATCGGAAGATGCAAAATCGTTTTCGCCACAATAGATAAATATTTTTCCGGGATGGTATTGTAAAGCCACTTGAGGTAAGTAGCGAATAACATCCACTAAGGTAGATCCACCAAAACCTCTATTTACAATAGTATAGCCGGGGAAATATGCTTGTACATCCGTCCATCTGGTGAAAGAAGAACTTCCAATTAACAAATTAGCACCTCTTGGTGGAAACTGCATACTATCCATTTTACGAAAAGCCTCTATCTCTTCGGCAAAGGGTAACTGGGCCCCCACAAATGCGGGGGCAGTTACACCTATGTACACGAAAAAGAGCATTTTTAAAAGCATCGTTTACTCGGCTTTAATAACTTTTGAACGAACAGAAACACCATTTTCATTGATGGCCTCAATACAGAAATAGTAAGGCTTGGTTTTGTCCATTGCTTTATAATAATATTCATTTGCATCATGTACCATAATGCAGTTGTATAACTTATCGGGCGCAAGGCCTGTATATATATTGTAAGCGTATGCATTATTCACCGGACTCCATTTTAACCATGCGCTTCTTTTATCGTCTTCGGTACGTAAAACAATAAACTGGTTTACGGCATTGGGCAATTCGCCGTTTCCAAAACCAAAAGCACGAATACCGCTGATGGCAAATTTTCCGGTAGGCATGTGTATGTTTACCAATTTTAAATAGCGTGCTTTTACAGGTGCATCCAATTCAATGTATTCGTGTGGCACATCGGTATTGTTGTTGCTTTTATCTTTCAACACCAACCATTTTTTTCCATCAACAGAATAATATAAAATGTATTGATGGTAGATATTGGTTTGCTTGCCTAAAAATTCAGCATCCTGATCGGCATAGTTGATTTGCACGGCATGAACTGTACTTAATGCGCCTAAATCGGTTTGAATATACTCGCCCTTATTGCCGGTTGCAGCACTCCAATAGGTTTTAATATTTTCATCTACCGCATTGTTGGCATTATAACCTCCTAAGGTAGACGAAACCAAAACCGGCTTTTTATAATTCAACAACATCCATCCCGAAAATCCGATGGCATCTTTAACAGTATTGGCAACATGTCCTTGTGATTGTGCATTGGGTAAGAAGTGCGGATAATCGCCAAAAGCTGTATTGCAATACATCATATCTTCTTTATCGAAACCGGCGGGCCAAATTCCTAAACGACGTTCGAAATTATTTTTCACCGAAACCACCATGGTACTTACATGCCAATAATTATTTTGATTGTCTTGAAACGTTGCGCCATGTCCGGCACCTCGCGCAAAACCGCCCGGCTTATACGATAGCGGATCGGATTGTGGGGTAAATGCATTTCCAATAGGTTTATCGCCTACCACAACACCATCTGCATATCCGCTAAATTCTGTACCGGGAGCACCATATTGCAAGTAGTATTTATTGTTGTGTTTGGTCATCCAGGCGCCTTCAATAAATGGATCTAAAAAAGTATTGTCCATATACTCGCCAAAACGTTGCCATCCATATCTATTAGGACTTAACAGATATGCTTCTTGACGGGTGCCAATGGGTTTAAAAGTTTTACGATCGAGTTCAATACCATATAATGGAAAACGGTTGCTGCTGCCGTTGTACATATACAAACGACCATCATCATCGGTAAAGAAAGCCGGATCCCAACCACCAATTTCAAAAGAATCTACCAAGGGTTTCCATTCATTGGCTTTAGGATTGGTACTCATCCATAAAGTAAATTTGCTGGTATAGGTAGATCCAAACACCAACATGGTATCGCCCACAATACCTACGGCAGGCGCACACAATTCGTCGTACCCTTCGTTCCATGGACGAAGAAAGCGCTTCGATTTGAATGTCCAGTTAAGCATATCGCTGCTTACCCAATAGCCCCATTGATTGGTTGAAAAAAGATAGAAATCGCCTTTATAATTTACAATTACCGGATCGGCAGTTGCACGATGGCGGCCCCATTCGCTGAAATTAGGAATAGGCGTATATCCATAATCGATATTGATGGGATTGCAATAGGTGCGTTGTTGTGCATTTGCAGGAAGCACAAAAAAGCTCAATAGTAGCATTGCCGATGAAAGTATTGCGACGCAACGATGCTGCTTAGTAGTTACTGGTGCTGGGTTCATAAAAAATAATTTCATATATACGATACCGTTATTTATAGTTAAGTGTAGCCATTATGGGCAAATGATCGGAAGGGTATTTCTGATCGTAGCTTTGTGTAATGGTGATGAATTTATGTACAATTAAGGGCGATTGCTTTTCGATAAAAATATAATCGATACAACCGTTGGGTTTTTGATTGAATTGAAATCCGTTCCAAGTATCACTAGGACCAAGTGGTGCTTGTTTTGAAACAGCCCGGGTATTGGTCATTACCTCATCTAAAAACACAATTGGCGGATCGGCTGGACGGCTGTTTAAATCGCCCATGAAAACAACCGGGTAAGGATGCGCTTTTTTGAGTGTGTTGATTGTATTCCAAATAAGTTTTGCCGATTCGTATCGTGCAGTATCGCCCATATGATCGAAATGGGTATTAACCACCCAAATGAATTGCTTTGATTTTTTGTGTTGAAATAAACCATACGTGCATACCCTTTCTAATGCAGCATCCCAACCTACTGATGCAATAACTTTGGGTGTAGGAGATAACCAAAACGTAGCTTGTTGAATCAGTTTATATTTTGCCGGTTGATAAAATATGCATGAATATTCGCCACTGCTTTTTCCATCTTTACGGCCAACTCCAATAGTTTTGTATTGAGGCAACTGTTGCAATAAATAAGTACGTTGATTTTCGAGTACTTCTTGCGTACCTAAAAAATCGGGTGCATAATAATTGATTAAGTTGGCCATTGTTTGCCGGCGTATTTCCCAACGGTTATCGCCATCCGATGCTACATCTAACCGAATATTATACGACATCACTTTTACCTCTTGAGCAAATGTTGTCAGAGCTATTAATCCAAATGCCAAAAAAAGTATTCTTTTTACCATGTTATTTGAATTGATTGTGCAGTGTATGGAATGGTGATGGTTTTTTGTTCGGCCATGATTTCGTTGGCTTGTAATGATGCAGTATATACCGGATCGTAAACCAAACTCAATTCCTTTAATGGATTGAGCAATGGGTTTATACTGCGTGATACTTGTTGCGTTTGTTCATTTACTTTAATTTTATGCATACCATGAAAAGAACCATGAAAAAAAATTTTCAGTTGTGTATATGCCGATTGAAAATTACCTGTTTGAGCCAAGCATTGCAGTAAATTTTTTGAAGGATCGTATTCAATTGTTCTACGTGCAAATTGTTGTTGGGTATATTGAAGTCCATCCCCATCATCTTCATACAAAACAATTTGATTTTTTTCTATGCCTTCATATACATGTAGGTATAAGGTATCGGATGCTTTATCGCGAGTAGATTGTACCGCAGATTGCATGGGAATAATAGAACCGCCTTTTACAAATAAGGGCAATTGATGCAGAACTGTTTCTTCCGTGCGTTCGGTATTGCCCATCTGTTGCTCATCGGTATATATATTAAACCAATTGCCTTTAGGGAGATAATATTTTTTAGTTTTTTCGGAAGGCATTACTGGAACAACCATTAAAGCATTGCCTAATAAAGATTGATATTGGTATACGTTATTGTAAACTTTTTCGTCGTGTGGATAATAAATAGCCAAACTTCTGGAAATGGGCATTCCGGTTTCGTGTGCTTCATTGAACAATGAATAGAGGTAGGGCATCAACTGATAACGGAAACCAATATACGCTTTTGAAATGGCTTCGGCCTCTTCGCCATAACTCCATGGATCGTTGGCATTGGCATAGGCTTCTTTATGGTTGCGTGCATAAGGTTCCAGTGCACCTACTTGTATCCAACGTGCAAATAATTCTTTAGAAGTGGTGCCAATATAGCCGCCAATATCATCGCCTACAAAAGGAATTCCGGAGAGGCCCATTTGGGTGTTGAGTAATTGTCCGCCTAAAAGATATTCTTCCTTGGCAGTATTATCTCCTGTCCAAACTGCTGCATACCGTTGTACGCCTGCAAATCCAGAGCGGGTTAATACAAATGGTCTACGGGATGCACTGTTTTGTTGTGCTGCTTCAAAACTGCTGCGTGCCATTTGCATACCGTAAACATTTTTTGCTTCCAGTGCTGTTGCTTTGTGGCCATCGAAATCGAAAATTAAATTATCGGGTAAATAACTTCCACCAACTGCTGGTTCGTTCATATCGTTCCAATAGCCATGAATACCATTCTGAGGTAAAAAATTCATGTGCTTTTTCCACCATTGACGCGCTGTTGGTTTGGTAAAGTCAACAAAATGATTGGTACTGGGTGCAATGTCGGCAACATAATCGCTGCCATCTGCAAATTTTATAAATACATCGTTTTTCAATCCGTCGGTATGACCAATATAGGTACTGTCGATTTTAATACCCGGGTTTACACTTGCGGTAAGTTCAATATTCAATGCACGCAATTTTGCTGCCATTTGTGCCATTGATGGAAAGCGATTGGTATTGATGCGGAAGGGTTCGTATTCTTGTAAATAATCGGCATCCAAAACAATGCCATCAATAGGAATTTGCTTTTGACGAAAAGTATTGGCCAACCATTCTACTTGCGCTTGCGGAAAATAACTACATCTACTTTGATGGTAACCGATGCTCCATTTTGGTGGCAGTGGCATACGACCGGTTAATTCGGTATAGTGATACAAAATGTTACTGATGTTGGTATCGTGTATAAAGAAATAATCTACCTCGCCACCATCTGCAGTAATGGATGTAAAGTTTGGAGTAGATAAACCGAAATTGAAAAACGATTTATAGGTATTGTGGTAAAACAATCCGTACACTTTTTGTTGATGAATGCCTATATAAAAAGGAACGTTGGTGTACATGGGCAAACGCGGATCGCCATATTTATAGGTATCGGTATTATTAAGGGTATAGCCGTTTCCACGTTTATCTAAATTGCCCAATACTTCTCCTAATCCAATAAAACGTTCGCCGGGTTGTAATTTTTTGTAGAGGTTAGATCTTTGTCCGATAAAGTTTGTACCCAATCCATTGCCGGCAACATCTTCATTCAATTCCAATCCACTGCTGTTTAAAAAACTTACTTTAAAATAGGGTTGCTTTTCAATAACAGTTGTAATAGCGGCTGTGCTGATGGTAATGCGGTTGTTGGCTTCTTGTATTCTAAAATCGGCGAATGTTGGTGCGTTGGTTGATGCTAGTAAATACGAGAAAGTAGAAAATTGTTTTGCTTGTGTTACAGTAACTCTTATGGTATTTGCATTGTATACTTGCACACGAAACCGGCCATTATCCGTATTGCCTAAAACACCGGTTTGGGTTTTGGTATACCGCACTACTTTCCCTAATGTGCTGATTTGCGATAGAGCAACAATAGGTGCTAAAAGCATAACAGCTACCAATAGCCTAAATATTTGTATATGGTTTTTAAGTAGCATTAATTTTTAATCCATTTACTTTTAAAGCCTAGGTTGGTTAATCCTCTTTGCACATCTTTGTTTTGCATAAAGAGTTTCCATATTAAACCCGATCTGTAATTTTCTATCATAACTACAATGGGACCTTGATCGATGGCTAAATGCGATTTTGCATACCAATTGTGGTGAATACTAAAGCCATCTACAAAACCATAAGGACTCCAAATTTTATTGCCAAGTTGGTAATAAAAATGTTTTAAGGCTTGCATACTTTCGTTGGGTGTATAAGGAAAGGAAGACAAAGCAGCGGTGGGTTGAATAACACCAAAATCTACATCCGGACAATGGGCCACATATCCTTTATAACTATCACCGGCAGTTAATCCCCAACATTGATCGCTATACCCTTTATATTTTTTGGGATTTTCTATACAGTAAGCCCGATTGATTAGGGTATGATTTTTTCCCTGTTCAAAATAATCAGTTTGCAAACTGTCTACTAGTTCATTGGGATCGATACCCATGAAAGTGTACTGTACAAAAAACAGTGGTCCGCCTTTTTCATAATTGCCTAACGGCAACTTATAGCCGTAATACGATTTGCCATTTTTATAACCCATGCTGTTTACCCAAGAATTATTGTATACTTCTTTATCAATGGGATGCCAAGGAGAAGCGGCCGACATGATGTATGTAATTAAACTTTCGTTCCAACCCCAGATAGGGAAATTCATATCAAAATCGTTATTGGGGCTCCAATGCCAATAGAGTAAATTTTTACCGCCTTTGCTATGCCAATTCCAATTAGCGGCGTTCCACATTTGATCTACTCTTTTTCTAAAATACTTTTCTTCAATATTATCTCCGGTGAAATATTCTTTAGCTACAAGTAAACCCATGAGTAGGTATGAGGTTTCTACTAAATCGGCAGCATCATCTAATCGATCAAATGCAACAGGCTTTCCTGTACGGCCATTCATAAAGTGTGGATAGATGCCATGCCAGGCATCGGCTTTTTGAAGGAAGTCTACTATTTTTATTAAACGCTTAACTGCAGTATCTCTGCCAATCCATTTTCTATCAACAGCTACAACAGTGCCCATGATGCCAAAGCCTGTTCCACCAATAGCACAATCATCGGCACCAAAAGTTCCTTTACTTAAATTGGGTTCGTCCCATGCTTCATTTATAAAATCCCAATAAAAATTAGCCTTTACGGTATTACTTCTTTCTCGAGCCAAGCCACTTACTGGATGTGCGTAATGCCAAAAGAAACGAAAGGTTTGACGTTGCACCGTTTCTAACAACTGCTCATCGGATAAATTATTGATGATGCCTACTGGTGCAATAGTATCTATTCCTAAGCGCTTATTGGTTTTGTTTTGCGCATGTACGTTTAAGCATGCGATGGTGAATAAAAAAATTGTGGTAAGTTTTTTCATATTTATCTGATTAATAAAGTAGTTCCTTTTAGTGAAACAAAATTGCCATTTGGGGTTTTGTATTCTAATATCCAAACATAAGCGCCGGGCACTTGCTCAGCACCATTAACATTGCCATTCCATTTTTTTGTCCAATCGGTTGTTTCAAAAACCAATTGTCCAATTCGGTTATACACTTTAAATTTTAAATCGATTGCTTTATAGGCATTCAATGGATACAAATAATCATTGATGCCATCTCTATTGGGCGTAAAAGCTGCCGGCACAGCGATATAACAATTGGCAACCGGATTTAATGCATGGTCGGTTGTGGATGTGCAACCCAAACTATCGCTTACGGTTAATCGTGCAATAATTGTATTTGCACCAACAGTAGGTGTATAGTATTGAATGGGCGGTTGTTGAAGGCGGCTGCTTTGTCCGTTTCCAAAATCCCATATCCAGGAATTGATTTGTCCGCTACTCTTATCTAAAAAAGCTATAGAATCATTAATAGGACATAAAAATCCTGGTGCTTCAACTTTAGCTTTTACGGCTATTTTGTTTTTAATGTTGATGGTAGCAGAAGCTGTATCGGAACAACCATAAGCATCGGTAACTTGAACGGTATATGATGCTGATGTGTTTGGGGTAACCGTAATATTTTGGTTGGTTGTATTGTTGATGACATTTGAAGATTGCCATTGGTACGATTTTCCTGCAGATGCATTGAGTTGAATGGTTTCACCCACACAAATGGTGGTATCGGGCCAGGCATGTACATCGGTACCGATGACTCTTGCATAAGTGCTGTCTATTGCACTACATCCGCCTAATGTAAATACGCGAACATAATACATGCCACTATCGCTTAATGAAGCATAAGAGATGTGTGGAAATGAAATATTATCTTGAAAGCCGTTTGGTCCCCACCATTGATATGATGCACCACCACCTGCATCAAACTTCAATTCCGAACCTGCACAAACCGGCGAATTATTTTTTGCAATAAAGTTGGTAGGAATGCCATCTACATATACCGTTAAATAATTAGATACAACACGACAATTGGGATTTGTAATATTGTTGGCTTCCGATCCGGATAGTCGAAATAAAAAGGTATCGGGTGTAGAAAACACTCGCGAATAACTTGCTGAAGTTGCACCGGGAATATCCGTCCACGTAACACCCATATCTACACTTTGCTGCCATTGTAAAGCCGGGGTGGTATAAAAAGGGTCCATGGTTCCTTCTAAAGCAATGGTTTTATTTTGTTGAAAGCAAACGCTTTTTACTATGGTAGTAGTTGGTTCGTTGGAAAATGCAATTTTTGCTTTTGGGCCAATTGGACTAACCCTGATATCATCTAAAGCAAAATCTTCTCCACACTCGGCGCCATTGGATTGAGCAATAATGCGTGCAATAAGCTTATTTACACCATTGGGCATCACAAAAGAAATGGCATAGCGGGTAAATCGATAGCCCATAAATGTACTTGCAAATACTAAACCGCCTCTTGTAGTGTCGGTAGCTAATATTTGTCCGGTTGGTGTTTCAATATTATATACAAAGTTGGAAAAGGAAATATTACCTGTACACTTTTCGGGGCGAACGATATTGATTAATGCTGCAGTAAAGGAGTAACGTGCGCCCGGACAAAGTCCTTTTGTAATTGTATCTACAAATAATATTTTGTCTTGTGGATGAAAATCATTGTTCACAATCATCATGTTTCCATTGTACATAGACGTATCTACATCGCTATTATAATCGCTGCTTAAAGGAATCCATGAGTCATTAAAACAACCGGCAAAATTTATGCGGCGCATGATGGTGTAAGAACCAGGTGGCGGACAAACGAGCGTACTAAAATTATACGAAGATTGATATGCGGGCAAAGGGGTGCCTATTGCCGAAGGATCGGAACTGCCTTTTCCGAAATCTTGCAACAATACAGGAGCTCCAAATCCATTTTGAGCAATACTGTTCAAACCGGTAAGAACTACTATCATTAAAATCAAATTATATTTTACTAAAGCACCCATTTCGTTTTAGTACTTGTTACGAATTTTATGCTTGTTTATGGTGTATGAAAATTGAGTTTTTTTAATCCGTTTTTTATTTCAGGGCACGACATGAATAATTTCCACAATAACCCTGTTCTATAGTTTTCAATCATTACAATGATGGGTCCTTGATCTATTGCCAAATGCGATTGGGCAACCCAGTTTTGCTTTAGATTGAATGCATCTACAAATCCATATTTCGTCCATAGCTTATCGCCTAAATCGTAATAAAAATGTTTGAGTGCCTGCATGGAATATTCAGGTGTGTAAGGAAATGCAGAAAGTGCTGCTGTGGGTGTAATGGTACCATTATCTTCTGTTGGCGAATGTGCGTTATAACCATTGTAAGTGTCACTTGCGGTAAGTCCCCAACAATTTTCTCCATATCCGGGATATTTTTTGGGATTATCTAAACAATAAGCCCTGTTGATTAAAGTATGATTTTTGTTTTGCTCCCAATAATTGGCATAGTTGTCTTTTAAGCCATTAGGATTTAAGCCTAAGAAAGAATATTGAGAGAAAAACAATGGTCCACCATAATCAAATCCTAACGGAAGTGTATAGCCGTAGTAAGATTTGCCGTTTTTAAAGAAATTGCTTTGAGCCCATCCATTATGATAAACCGAACTATTCACAGGGTGTTGTTCGCCCGAAGCTGCTAACACATACATGATTAAACATTCATTAAAACCACGAACCCGAAAATTCATAGCCCAGCCGTTATTGGGGCTCCAATGCCAAAACAAAACCTCCTCTCCTTTTGTAAACCAATTCCATTCTATATCATTCCATAGCCAGTTGATGCGATTGCGCAATTCTTCTTCTACAGGATTCTTTTGATCAAAATATTGGCGTACACATAACAGTCCTTGAAAGAGGTAAGAAGTTTCTACTAAATCGGCACCATCATCTTTACGACTGAATGGAATGGTTTTTCCAGTACTGCCGTTCATCCAATGTGGAAATACCCCATGATATGCGTCGGCCTTTGATAAAAAATTTACCAGCTTTAATAAAAATTTTGCAGCTGTATCTCTGCTAATCCAATTACGTTCGGCGGCAACGATGGTACTCATCACACCAAAACCTGTTCCACCGGTTGTTACCACTTCACTACCGTAACCAAAAGTATTATTGCTACGTTCTCTAGATAATCCGCTTACCGGATGCGCAAAATCCCAGAAATAAGCAAAAGTTTGTTTTTGTACCAATTCGAGTAAATCGTTATCGCTTAAGTTTCGTGCACGATTAGCCGCATTAAATACTGATGCATTAGGATTAGATTTTTGTGCATAAGAACACATACAACTTCCGAAAATTGTAAACCATAAAACGAAAGTGATTGATTTAACTTTCATAAAAGAATATTTACTTTCTATAAATAAGGTGCAGTGAAACCAAGGTTACGCATGCCTGTTTTAACTTCGGGACAACTGGTAAAAAGATTCCACAATAAACCGGTTCGGTAATTTTCAATCATCACTATAATGGGGCCTTGATCGATGGCTAAAAAACTATCGGCAAACCAAGTTTCTTGTAATGAAAATGCATCTACAAAACCATAGTCTTTCCAAATTTTATCGCCCAATACATAATAATAAAATTTCAATGCCTTCATTGATTCGATTGGTGTATAAGGAAAAGATGCCAATGCTGCTGTTGGAGCAATTACACCAACATCGTTTGTTGGAGATGAAGCGGTATATCCGTTATTGATGTCGCTTGCTGTTAACCCCCAACAAGAATCGCTATACCCAAAATAGAGATTAGGATTGTTTCTGCAATAGGCATTGTTGATTTTTGCGTGGTTGGTATTTTGAGTAAGATAGTTTACCGAACCTTCATTTAATCCATTTGGATCGATACCAAGGAATGAGTAATGTGAAAAGAAAAGCGGTCCACCTTGAGCGGGACCTAACGGCAATTGATAGCCGAAATAACTATTGCCATTGGTAAATCCGGGAGCACCTTTCCAGCCGCTGGTATATACACTCAATGGAATACTATAAGCAGTAGATGATGCAGCAAGTACATAAGTAATTAAAGACTCGTTCCATCCCCTGATTTGCATGTTCATATCCCAATTGTAAGTTGGGCTCCAATGCCAATACAATACATTTTCGTTCGATTTTCTAAACCAATTCCATTCTACCGAATTCCAAATGGTATTAATATCGGCACGCAATTGAGTTTCGGCAGCATCTGCCCCATTAAAATATTGGCGCGCAGTTAATAAGCCTTGAAGTAATAATGAGGTTTCTACTAAATCGGCACCATTGTCTTTTGTGCTGAATGCTATAACAGCTCCAGTATTTCCATTTAACCAATGTGGGTAAGCGCCATGAAAACGTTGTGCTGTATTTTTTAAAAAGCTAGTGATGGTTTGTAACCTATTTAAACCTTGAGTTCGCGTGATAAAATTTCTACTTACACCCGTTACAATAGCCATAATACCAAAACCAGTTCCTCCGGAAGTAACCAAATCGCCCGAAGTATTTCTTTCTCTAGCCATACCTGAAACCGGATGTCCAAAATCCCAAAAATATTTAAAGGTTTGTTGTTGGGTTAAAGTAAGCAAAGCTTCATCGGTAATGGTTGGATATTTGCGAGACGAATCTATTTTAGTAACAAATTGTACTGTTTCGCCAGCAAATAATGAAGCACCTGCTTTTGATTTTAGTGCAGTAGATAAGGAAACAGTATGTTTAGTAAGATAACGCAGTGCAGCAGTGGGTGTAATAATTAGTGTGCTATCATTTTGTAATAAAGTGGATGTAAAATTTATTGGCGTTCCATTGGCTTCAGTAAAACTTATGGCCGAAGAAATTGTAGAAGTATTTATAGGTGCACTAAATTTGTATAAAATTTGAGGTTGTACTGAGGTGTTATAATTTTTAACAGAAGGTACTCTACCATTTAATGTAAGTGCGTTTAACACCATATTGGCAACTGGAGGAGTTGGCGGTGGTGTTGTAGATGACTTCTTACAATTGGTTAAGCCGGTTACAAAAAGTAACATTAACAATACAGGTATACTTTGAAGCTTGTTCAATTATTTTTTTGTTTTTAGTTTTCTTACAATTAATGCTCCTACATTTTTACCAATTTCAGTACTTACAATGCAAGATTGGTGATAGTGGATACCGCCATAAAATCTTGCCCAATTATTTTCCAATGCAGCTTCTCTGAACGATTTAAACGAACGGTTTTTAATTCCAAATTCTAATTCGGTACTATCGGTATAAGCAAAATTATCGCCATAAACACTGGTTAATGCTTCTGCAGCGGCGGCAGAAATGGTACTATGCCCACATGTATATTCTGGAAAAGCCGGTGTTTGTAAATAAGGCCTCCATTCTTGATCAATATATTTGTTGATGACCGTTTCGGGGCGAACGGTATTGTATTTATATTTTACATACCAACATTCTATGAATGCATCAAATAAGGCAATAGAAGTTAATGCGGCTGATTGAACGGCTGTAGCAAAATCGGCTTTAGCTGTATTGGCTGCAATACCGCTGATGCTCATCCAGTGACCGGGCGGAGAGAATTTTTTAGTACTAAACATTACATGCCCTTCTACATTAATTTTAAAAGGATTATCGTCCCAAAACATAGCCACATGTTGTTGTTCGGGCGTTAAACTATCGATGGCATTTTTTATTTTAATTACTTCTTGATAGTAAGGACTATTCTTATCTGTTGCATTAAATTCCAGCGGTGGTGGTGGCGCAAAAATACCGGCACTATCAATAACCATTGGACGAATTTTATCCCAATGCGGTTCGGCAGCAGGAAAATATCCTGGTGGTGTAGGCACCCATCTTTCCGGGCGATTTTCTAATACTGTATATTTTTCGGCCGAGCGAGTTTGTAAATAATTATCTTTTTTACTCCAAGCAATAATTTTGGAGCCTACTTGATCGGCAAATTGTTGAGAAGCTTTTTCTACATCTTCGGGCAATCCTTTTTGGCGTGCGAGGTTAACAATACTGTCTTTATATTCTTTCATACTGCCTTCGGGGAAAGTAACCGCTTCACCTACTTTAATAAATGCCATTAGTGCGGCTAATTCATAATTCACTTTTGCATCGGCAGCTTTTAAATCGAGCGGGGATAAACCATTTAATTGTCCGCCTAATGAATAGTATTTATCCGGATGAGCTGCAGCCATTACTTCATAAGCAGCAATAGAACCATACACATAATTGCGCGAAGCAACCATTGGTGGAAAATTATTTCCCATTACCACTTCATTCAAATGATATACGGTTTGTGTAAATAATTTCGAATCTTGTAAAAAATTCTTGTATTCGTTAGAGGGTTGTTTACAAGCTGCCCAAAGCATCGACAGCAGTATAATTGTACTTAGCTTTTTCATCGTTCACTCATTTTTGTGTTCCTAAAAAAAGAATATTGTTATTGTTTCTTGCAGCCATTAACACATAACCTGCGGAAGCCGTTTTAATATTTTTTAAATCCCTCACCTGTCCTTTTACAGCAGATAAATTGTATTGTGGAATAGCTTGTATAGTGTTATTGGTTGCTGCAGTAAATAAGGTAAGCGGTTGTGCATCGTATCTTCCTTCGTAAGGAATTACATCATAAAAATTTCCGCCCGCTATATAACTATTGTGTCCTTTATTGATTTCATTGGTTTTTGTAAAACATGTAATCGGTGCTTTTTGTAAATCGATGGGTAAATTGTTCAATGTAAATCCACCTTTACCATCGCCGTATAAAACAGCCGAACCTAATCTTTCTGCAATGATTGGTTTAACCGTATCTATCCAACCATAGAAAACTTCTTTCATGGGTACACCTGCATAATCGGCATACAGTAAATAATGTTTTTTAAGTAATGGTAATGGCCTTTCCACTTCATCTTTTGCCAAGAATGGATACTCCTCACCATTAAGCGTATACGAAAGCAATTGATCTACTTTTCCATTGTTATCAAAATCGCTAACATATAAACGCATTGGGCCATTTTTGCCACTCCAAAATTTATTGTTCCATCCCCAATTTCCTGCAAGGATGTCCATTTTGCCATCTCCATTTACATCATCTGTAAGGAGGGTTTGCCATAAGCCGGTAGAATGTTCTATGGCTTGTTTAGAAAATTGTCCGTTCTTATTGAGGTAAACGATAATTG
Organism: Ferruginibacter sp.; assembly: GCA_049314655.1. GTDB lineage: Bacteria > Bacteroidota > Bacteroidia > Chitinophagales > Chitinophagaceae > Ferruginibacter. The sequence continues at coordinate 18,252 of JBMOEQ010000004.1, forward strand.
GCATCCATTCTCCGGTTACGATTAAATCGTTCCATCCATCGGCATTAATATCTGTGAACGATGCAGCCGTTACCATACCAATTTCTTCTGCGGCTAATGTACTAGATGGGGCAAGTGCAAAAACACCTTTACCATTGTTGAGTAATAAAAAAGATGTTTGCGGTATACCAAAAGCCCTCGGGTTAGCCAATGTACCTACAAATAAATCGGTATCACCATCATGGTCAATATCTGCAGCAGTAACACAAGATTTATTTTGATATAATAATGGCAATGATGCTGTGGCTTTAGAAAAATGTCCTTTACCATCGTTATAATACAATCGGTCGAGCAAGAATGGATCGGTTCCAAATTTTTCATTACCTCCACTAACCACATAAAGATCCAGAGCTTTATCACCATTTACATCTACAAAAATGGCATCTACATCTTCACAAGCTGCATCTTTATTAAACACTGCCGAGTCGGTTACTGTAAAACTACCCGATTGTTGTTGGGTAAATAAACTACCCGCTTGCCCATGCGCACCACATGCATAAAAATCATCTAATCCATCTCCATTAATATCGCCGATGGCCAATTTTGGACCATGGGTAGATTGTGCATGTGGAATTAAATATTGAATATTAAAATCTACAAATTCATTTTCTTGGTGTTTCCAATTAAGGTTAAACGAATTACCCAAATCATACAAATGTTGAGTAGCCGGTTTAAAGAAATTGTCATATACAAATTGTCCGGATGCATTTTTCTTTTCTACAACCAATTGGCTATTTACGGGAACATTTTTGAGTACTTGAAAACTTTGATCGGGCCATACAACCAAAATACTATCTGCTTTGGTTAAACTATCCATACCAAAATGTAATCTTGCTTCACAGGCCGATTGAAATCCTCTGGTAAGCATGAGTTGTTGGTATTGCAAATTTCCACTATTGAAAACATATACTTTACCACCAACGCCGGCAGTGTTTAAACTGTCGCCATTGAAAGAAACGGATAGATAGTTTTTCTTTGATCCATTGTTTTTTAATATTGCTGCAGGCGCATTGATACAATTCATTACCATATCTAAATTGCCATCATTGTCTAAATCTGCATAGGCCGAACCGTTATAATAGCCTTTCATTTTTCCTGTTCCCCAATCATCGCTTTTGTCGGTAAATGCGTAATTGGCTTCTCCTTTGAAAAAATAAGGATGCGAACTGCCGTCGGGCATTTTTGCAATTGCTTGGTCATCGAATGCATCGGTTTTGTCGATATCCATTTGCATCACCAAACTCGATACAAATCTTACATAATCTAAATCAACCGGGCGTTTAACGATTCCACTAGAGATGAAAATATCTTTCTTTCCATCATTATCAAAATCGGCAAATAGCGGGCTCCAACTCCAATCGGTAGACGAAACACCACTGAGTAAACTGGTTTCACTAAAACTTGTTCCATTTCCATTATTGCGTTGCAGTACATTTTTGGAGTATTGATATTGATACCCTTTATTGATCAATTTAAATTTATAAATATCTGGGTTTTCGTCGCTGCCATAAGTTTTTAAAACTTTTTCATCGGGTGGCAACATGTCTACGGTAATTACATCGAGTTGGCCATCGTTATTATAATCGGCAATATCATTACCCATACTAAACCTACTGTAATGATCAAAGGTTTTGGCACCACTTTCGGTAAATGTGCCATTTTTATTATTGATGTAGTAATAGTCGTTTTCGTGAAAATCGTTTCCGATATAAATGTCTTCCCAACCATCATTGTTGATATCGGCAACGGCAATGCCTAAGCCATAGCCCAAACTGCTTTGATAAATACCTGCAGCAGCAGATACCTGTGTAAATTTTTTAGTAGTGGTATTGAGGTCGTTTCGATACAAGCGATCGCCCGAAAGACTATCGGGTTTTCTTCTATTCATGGTATCGAGAATATTGCTATTGGGTTTTTGAGAATGGTTAAGGATATAGCAATCCAAATCGCCATCGTGATCGTAATCGAAGAAAGCCGTTTGTGTAGTAAAGCCGGCAAAATCTAATCCATATTCTGCAGCGCTTTCTTTAAATTCATTATTGCCTTTGTTGATGAAGAGTTCATTATGGCCTTTTAATCCATGATGGCCGCTAACACTAGCTACATATATATCGGTAAGGCCATCACTATTTACATCGGCCATGGTTACGCCACTGCACCAATCGGAGTTTCCTGATACACCGGCAGAAGCGGTAATGTCTTCAAATTGAAAATTGCCTTTGTTGAGATAAAGTTTGTTATTGCCCTTACTATTGGCTGTAAAATAAATATCGGGCAGTCCGTCTTTATTGATATCGCCGGTTGCCACACCTCCTCCATTATAGTAATAGAGATAATAAAGAATATTGAAAAGCTTTTTATCTTTTAGTGTATTCGTAAACGTAATATTTGTTTCACTGGCATTAAGTTGCTTGAATTGTGGTGTAGAGCTATTGCATGCCTGAATAAAAAGAGCACTACATAGCACAACAATATAATACAGGCACTTTAAATTAAAAGTCCTGATATCATTTTTCCCGAGAAGCATACAAGAAGATTTTTGCCGGTGATGAGAAAAAAATCAGGGTTGCCAAATGAACGGCAACCCTGACAGTAAACAAAAAAACAAGTTATTTTTTGTTGCTGTAAAGAGAGGCTACCTCTGCAGCAGTTAATGCCGATCCGTATAATCTAAATTGATCTAAACCACCTGTATAAGTGCTAATCCAACCATCGGTTGGGCCGGCAATATTGGCGTGTTTATTCCATCCACCAATTACGAGTTGGTTAACAGTTGAAAAATCTACAGCACCACGTGGGGCACCGCCACTTTTAACATCTGTAACATTAGCAGGTAATCCTGTGTATTCTGCACCATCAAAATAGTAAGCCATTTTAGAAGTGGTGTGGTTATATACAAAAGCTAAATGATGCCAATTACCATCAAATAATGGTTTTTGGAAATCATTACCACCGGTAAATTCTAACCACTGATCCATTAAACCAAGCTTTAAGGTAGAACGTGATGCGGTTTGATTTTCAATTAATAAAAATACTGCACTATGGTGCCAACCGTATTTATCATCTACTAAAGAGAATAAAAATTCGGTTCTACCAACAGCCGGTGCATTTTTTATCCAAAATGCAACAGAGAAACTCGCAGCTGTTTTAATGTCATTTGCAGAAGTATAACTTAAATATTTTCCGTCTGCACCTTGAACCGCTTTACCAGAAATACCGGCTACAGAAGCCAATTGATTGGTAGATGCAAAGTTAGCACGAATACTATCTACTGCATTCATTAAAGGGTTTGTTGTAGTGCCATCAAATGCTGCATAAAACTTCAATGGACCGCCTGGAGGGTTACTATCGGCAGGATAGCTTCCTAATTTAGGACGAGACATTTTCTGGCAGCTAAATAAAACAACCGAGAACAACGTTAGCAACGCTGTAGTCTTAAAAAGTTTAGTTATTTGCTTCATGTTTAATTTTTTATTGACTGAAAGTATTTTATGAAAAGTCGATACAGTATTTAACGTACTGTACCGACTAAAAAATTACGATTATGGATAATCTGGGTTTTGAACCAAGATACCACCAGCAAAATCAATTGCCGGTTGTGGAATAGGATACCATTTGTGTTTCGTTAAATATCCAGAAGGTCCAAGTACTGAACTTGCTAAACCCCAACGTACTAAGTCGTAGAAACGTTCGCCTTCTAATGCTAATTCGTATCTTCTTTCGTTTTGGATAGCTGTACGCATTTGAGCTTGAGATACAAAAGATACATTACCTAATGTTGCTCTGTTACGAACTTGGTTAAGATATCCTTCGGCCAATGTTACGTTTGCTGCGCCGCCTAATTCATTAGCAGCTTCTGCAGCCATCAAAAGAACATCTGAATAACGAATTACACGTTGGTTAATCCATCCACCTTGACGAGAACCGGTGAAAACTTGTTGAGTTGGACTTGGATATACTTTCTTATTCCAGTATTTACGAGCAATACTTGGGAAAGCAGGTAATACCTTACCATAGATACCATCGCTTTGTCCGGAGAACAAAATGGTAGCACCCTTACGTACGTCGCCTGGTTGGTAAGCATCCACTAATTCTTGAGTTGGAGCATTCCATCCCCATCCTAAATCCCAATCGCCTGCGCCACGAACACCTTGGCATATAGCATACCATGAATAATAATTATCGGCACCGTTAGCACCAATATCTGCTTGGATTTCCCAAATAGACTCGCTGCTGTTTTCACCGGCATCGGTAAATACTTTATTGAAATCAGATAATAAACTATACTGACCAGAGCTGATGATTTGTTGGCAAAGGCCCAATGCACCAGACCAATTTTGACGATACAACATCGCTTTAGCTTGAAGTGCTTTTGCAGCGTTTAAAGTTAAACGACCGGGGAATTTACTGATACCACTAGCATTGTTCCAGTTAACAGGAAGGTTGGTAATAGCATATTGTAAATCGGCATCAATTTGCGCATAGATTTGAGCAACTGTTGCTTTTGGTTTACGTGAATCGGCAGGATTGTAAACCCTGAAATTAATCAAAGGCACTTCGCCATAAGCACGTACAAGATCGAAATAGGCAAACGCACGGAAGAACTTTGCTTCCGCGATATTGATTTTAGAAGCGGGAACATCGTTTAATCCAAGTGAATCGGCAGTTTGAATAGCCGTATTTGCTTGTCCGATTAAAACATAGTGTTGATCCCAATAAGTGTTTGTAGACCAATGGTCTTTTACATATTGGAATTGATCATAGATCACACCCCAATCTGCTCCATCACCGGGATCACTTCCTTTTTCAGAATCATCTGAACGGAAGTTTTGCATGCCTTGCCAAGGAATACCACCGAAACCTTGTCCGGCAACATCCCCATTACGAATTGCTCCGTAAAGACCATAAATCTGTCCTTCAACACCACCTTGGTTCAAATCGTCCAAAGTAGCTGTAAGTGGCTTTCGATCTAAGAATTTCTTACAACCACTTGATAACATAATCAGGGGTGCTGCTAGCAACAATCCCCAAAAAACGTTTTTCATTTTATTCATAGTTTAGTTTTTTTTCGATTAAAAAGTAATGTTTACACCACCTGTGAATATTGCAGGTAATGGTCCGTTTCCATTATCGATACCAAATGATAATGGACCACCGCCAAACTCAGGTGTATATCCTGAATTCTTTTTCCAAGTTTTTAAGTTCTGAGCATTTACAAATACTCTGAAATTTTTAATATGGAGTTTGCTGAGTTTAGTAACATCAAGGTTATAGCCTAATTGTAGGTTACGAATACGGAAGTAACTTCCATCTTCAATACCATAAGTAGAAGGCAAACGATTGATAGGACTATTATCTCCTAATTTTGGATCCCAGTTTGAAGTTCCTTCACCATGCCATCTGTTCATTTTGAACGCAGGATAGTTGAATTTAGTGAACGGTAATTCAGAACTACCCCAATAGCGGTAAACTTCATTTCCATAAACACCACCCATATCTACTGTAAGGTCTAATCCTTTATAACGAAGATTAATAGAACCACCATAAGCGAAATCTGGAGTTGGGTTTCCGATGTACGTACGATCAGCAGTAGTAATTACGCCATCACCGTTTACATCTTTATATTTCAAATCACCAGGACCATAAGTATAACCTTGAACAACCGGAGAAGCTAATTTATCAGCATAAGATTGATAAATACCTTCTACAACATATCCGTAGAAATAACCAATTGGTTGTCCTGGTTCTGTTTGATTTGGACGTTCTTCACTAGCAGGGAAGCGATCGCCTAAAGAAAGTACTTTGTTGCTATAAGTAGTAAAGTTTCCTGAAACAGTTAACACTAGATCTTTCTTCAATTCTTGTGTCCAACTAGCAGCTAACTCAATACCTTTATTTACAACAGTACCAACGTTATCTAATCTTCTTCTTCCTGCACCTAAGTTAACTTCATTCATGATTTTTTCAGTACGCTTGTTATAGTAAGCGAAATCTACATGAAGTCTGTTTTTCAATGCATTGAATTCGAAGCCAAATTCTTGTGCTTTCACATTTTCCCAAGTTAAGTTAGGTTGTGGTTCGTAAGCCAAAGAATAAGCCGGAAATACTTGAGAACCAAATACGCCGGTATTACCCGATTGTAAACTTGGATAGAATGGATAATCATATCCGAAAGTATTTTGAACACCTAATACACCATAAGATGCTTTTACTTTTAGGAAATCAAATATTTTTTGATTGGCCATGAAATCTTCTTTGGTTAATTCCCAAGCACCACCCACAGCGTAGAAGCTTTTCCAACGATTAGCCGGTGAAATTTGAGAAGAACCATCTCTACGGAAAGAAGCGTTCAACATGTATTTTCCTTTGTAGTTATACAACACACGGAATAATGCAGAAACAGTAGCTTTTTCCCATTGACCAGAATTGGCACGTCTTGTTGTTGGATCTCCAAATCCGTTACTTACATACCAAAAACGTGGATCATTTGGAATAGAATCGCCACTTGCACGCTGACTAACAGAACCAAATAAGCCTCTGTATTCGTTGTAATAAGTAGTGAAACCGCCAATTGCAGTAACGCCATGATCGCCAAATGTATTTTTGTAGGTTAAGATGTAATCTTGTTGAAATTTATTCCATCTTTCGCTGTTTTGGTTAACAGAAGTAGTGCGGTTGTTAGGATCAACATAAGCAGTACCATTAGAACCAACCGAAGGATTGAAAGTATAAATAATAGGATTGTATTTACGATAATCTACGTTCGACATATCAGCATAGAATGTTGATCTGAAGCTTAAGTTTTTCGTAAAATTCAACTCTGCATAAACACTACCTACCATGCGGGTTTCGAAAGATTTTTCTTTATTCCATTTTTCCATCAAGTTCATGTATGGATTAGAAATTTGAGCGCGTTGGATAGCCAATTCTGTATACAAACCTGTTGTTGGATCAACCGGATGAGAAATTGGTAATACACGACGTGCATCAAACAATAAACCATTAGCTTGACTGAATGGATTTTTTTGACGAATACCATTTAAAGTGAAGCCAAGTTTCAAGAATTTGCTCATTTTAAATTCATCGTTGATAGACAACATGATTTTTTCTAAACGTTCGTTTTTCACAACACCTTCATCGATAGTGTTACCAATGCCCATATAAAATTTATTTTTATCTGAGCTTGCACTAACACTAATGTTATTGTTGTTGAAAATACCAGTACGCGTCATTACATCAACCCAATCAGTATTGCCCGTCCATTTTGTATAATCAAAACGTTGGTTTAAAGGAACACCGATATTGGTTTGTTCTTCATCGTACAATGTTTTAAATCCTGCTGCATCAACCATATCAATTTTGTCTACCAATTTCTTAGCACCAAAATTTGAAGTAAAGTTTACAGAGATTTGACCAGCTTTTGCTTTTTTGGTAGTAATAGCAATTACACCCGTAGCACCTCTTACACCAAAGATGGCCAAAGAAGAAGGATCTTTTAAAACTTCGATAGACTCAATATCATTAGGGTTTAAGTAATTGATATTGTCGTTGAATACTCCATCTACTACATATAGCGGACGGATACCACCGATACTTACAGTACCACGGATACGAATATCTGGTTCGGCACCCGGTGTACCTGAATTTACAATAGATAAACCCGCAACTTTTGCTTGTAATGAAGAAACAGGGTTAACGTTTGGACGATCGGCAACTTCCTTTCCGGATATTTTAACAATAGAACCGGTAAGATCTCTTTTGCTTGCAGTACCATAACCAATAACCACCACTTCGTCCATTGCACGAGTAGAAGTTTTTAAAGAAATATTGATTTCGTTACGGCCTTTAACCGATACTTCTTGAGATTCGAAACCAACAGAAGAAAACACCAAAGTAGCGCCTTCCGGAACCGAAATACTATAATTACCGTTAGCATCAGTAGAAGTAGAAAGTTTTGATCCTTTCACATTAACAGTAACAGCCGAAACGGGCTCACCATTAGCATTGGTTACTCTACCGGATACTTTAATATCGGCAAATTCAATATTCCGCTCAGAAATTACCACAAGATTGTTTTCCAATACACGGTAAGTAAGGCGGGTGTTCGTGAAAATGTTGTCCAGAATTTCTTTTACCGGCATATTGTCGGCGTCGATATTAACTTTCTGGTCAGATGATACCACATCATTATTGTATAAGAAGCGGTACATGCTTTTCCTTTCAATCTGCTTCAGTGCAGTTTTCAACTCGGCTGAAGAGAGTTTTAGCGTAATTCTTTCCTGAGAGAAGGTTTTTGCAGAAACTTGCAAACTCGTGATCAGCAGAAAAGCAATCGTGAATTTCATAAGCAATAAAAATTTAACAAAGCTTCGATTCCTCAAAGCCGGCAGTCGATTGGTTTTTTTCATATTTTTATGTTTTGGTAGATGAAAAAATGGGAACACCCTTAACTCGTAGCAGAGTGACAGTTTTTGTTTAAAATCTATCTGGGGAAATGTTGGCGCATTTCCCCTTTTTTGTATGTTAAGGTGAAGTGTAAAGTATCGTTTTATTCATATGTGTTTTATTTTGATATGGTTATTCGGTCTTTATCCATTTGATAGTTAAACCGAGTGATATATTGCAATGCGTTAAGTGCTTGAGTAATATTCTCATTTTCGAAGGTTCCGGTTAAGTGGATGCCTTCTAATGATTTGTTGGCAAAAGTTATTTGTACACCGTACCAACGTTCCATTTTAACCGCAACATCTAAGAAACTTTCGTTTTGAAAAACCAATTTATTATCGAGCCAAGAGGTTTCAATAATTGAACTATCTGATGCTTGATAAGTAAGGTGACTGATGGCAATAAACGGTTTTGATGCAGCAACTTCGGTATTGTTCTTTGCAACTGCATTCATATCCAGTAAACTAGCCACATCATTTCTGATAACCAGTTTTTCGTTAGGCTTTAAAATGAACTTCTCTTTCCTGTCTTTCATGGTTACTTCAATACTACCACGAATTAAACTGGTTTCACTATTCTTTTCTCCGGGATAACATTTTACATTAAATGCGGTTCCTATTACTTTAATATCCATCTTTTCGGTATGGATAATAAACGGTTTATCACTATTCTTTACAACATCGAAAAAAGCTTCACCCGAAAGTTTTACTTCTCTAATGGTGTTTCCAAACGATTTATCATAAACCAATTTACTGCCTGCATTCAACCAAACTTTAGAACCATCGGGTAAAACCAAACTTGTTTTTGACCCGTTTTTGGTTGAAATTTCATTGCTAGCCAAAACTTCAGACTTACTTGTTTTTTCTTGATTGAAAAGAAAAACAAATAATAGAACTGTTGCGGCTATACTCAATGCCGAAATAAATATGGTTTTTAACTTAGATTGTTTTTTCGGTAATTCAAAAGTTTCCTCATGTGAGGGTAACAACTGGTCTTTAATTTTAAATAAGCCATCATCAAGTCCTTTTTCATGTAAGGCAATAACCAATTGTTTATACCTCGATTCGGCAAATATTCTATCCGGCGCCCCATCATTATTCCAAACATCTTGCAAAACCTCCTGAACATAACTTACATCAGGATTGCTTAACAGCAACTGCTCTAATTGAGCAAGTTCTTCAGGACTTGCCTCGCCGGCAAATTTCCTTCCCATCAAGCTCCAGATATGTTCAGAATAATTTTTTTCCATTTCTACATTAAGTAGGACAGTTGAACAACCGAAATCCCCTAAGCCCTAAAAAAATATTTTTTAATTATTACTCAGTTTAGTTAATGGTTTCAACTCTAACTGAATTGCTGTACTAATTTTTTTTAATGCTATAGACATTTGACTATCAATAGTTTTTACCGAGATATTCAACAATTCGGCAATGTCATTATACTTTAATCGATCTTCTTTAACTAATTTAAAAATAAGTTTACAACGAGGAGGGAGTTTAGCAATTTCTTGATTGATTTTTTTTACTGCTTCGTTTGTAATCAATTGCTGTTCAGGATCATATGGACTAGTATGAATGTTCAACGACATTTCATCTAACGAAATAATTTTCTTTCTAAAATGCCGAGATAGATAATTTAATGCAGTGTTCTTCGTACTTATATATAGGTAAAGCCTAAAATTTTCAATTTTTGTAAGTGCAGCTCTATTTTGCCAAATTTTGATGAATACATCAGAAACAATTTCTTCGGCTAGCTCGTGATTTTTGATAATTGATTTTGCAAACTCAATCAGATAAGGCAAATAAGCAGTATATAACTGGCCAAAAGCTTTTTGGTCGTTATATATACTTATCCTATCCTGAAGCTCTTTGGCTTCTTTGGGAGACATCATCTGGCAAGAGTTTATGTTCAGCATTTTACAATGCCTGCTGCAATATATAAAAAACTTAATTCTAAGTATTAAACATGACTAAAATCATATAATATTTATTTTTTATTTGTCAATGCAGCGTTTGTTGACATAGGATTTGTTCTGTATAAATTGTTGAAGATTTTTAAATTATTCAACTAGAAATACCTGTTTTTACTTACTTTTGCCATCCGTTATGTAACCATAACAGGGCCTATAGCTCAGTTGGTTAGAGCACCTGACTCATAATCAGGTGGTCCCTGGTTCGAGCCCAGGTGGGCCCACCCACAATTTGCCCGATTATATTCGGGCAAATTTTTTATTGGTCATTTAACCTTTCATTAACCCCTCCGGCAAGTATTTTTGCCGCTTAAGAATTGATTATGAAGAAAATTGCACTATTACTCGTTGTTGTGCTTACTTGTGTATCGGGTTTTGCCCAAAAGAAAAAAGATTGGTCTAAAATGGATCTCGATCGTGCCGGCGACCATATTATGCTACACCTTTCGTCTGATCGTTGGTCCGGTGTGCCCGATAGCATCAGTTCGCATATGAAAGGTCTTTCACGTGGTTTAGCCATTTCGGTTATGATGAACAAGCCTTTTAAAACCGACCCCCGTTGGAGTATTGCATTTGGTGTAGGCGTAAGCAATAGTAGTATGTTTTTTAAAACAATGTCGATTGATTTAAAAGGTACTGGAAATATACTTCGTTTTAATAGCTTGGATGCAACCGAACGTTTTAAAAAGTATAAATTAGCTACTACTTTTGTAGAAGTTCCTTTAGAATTGAGGTATACTTTCCATCCCGAAAAAGAGAAAAAAAGTTGGAAAATTGCCGTTGGTGCAAAAGTGGGTACCATGCTCAATGCACATACAAAAGGTAAAAATTTACAGAATGTATCGGGTAATACCATTAACAGCTATACCGAAAAAATTAGTAAACGCGTTTTCTTTAACAGCACCCGTATAGTAGGTACATTTAGAGTAGGTATTGGTAACTTTTCATTATTTGGTAATTATACACTCACCTCTTTCTTAAAAGATGGAGCGGGTGCAGCCATTCGTCCTTATCAAATTGGATTGTGTTTGAGCGGTTTATAAACTCTTCTAAAAAAAATTAATACTACAACCCGGCAATTGCCGGGTTTTTTGTTTTGTAAAAACTTAACTTTGATTTTCACTACACTCCATGAGCGACGATATAAAACACGAATGTGGCCTTGCTTTCATTCGCCTTCGCAAACCCTTTAGTTACTACCAACAACATTATGGCTCCGTATTGTACGGCCTCAACAAATTGTACCTGTTGATGGAAAAACAACATAATCGTGGGCAAGATGGCGCAGGTATAGCAACCGTAAAACTTAATGTAGAACCGGGTTATCCATTTTTACACCGACTCCGCAGTAGCGCACACCAACCTATTGCCGATATTTTTGCCCAAATTGGTAAGGAAATAGAAGATTTGGAAAAATATCAACCCGATATCAAAAATCATCCCGGATTAATGAAAGGCCATATCAGTCATCTCGGTGAACTGTTGTTAGGCCATCTCCGTTATGGTACCCAAGGAAAAAACAATGTAGAATTTTGTCATCCCTTTATCAAACGCGATATTATTCCGGCACGCAATTTAGCACTTGCGGGTAATTTCAATTTGGTGAATACAGATGAGTTGTTTGGATTAATCAATATAGATCCCGGCGTATTTCAAAAACAAAGCGATTTGGCCGCGATGATGGAAGTGGTACATCATTTTATTGTTAAAGCCGATGAAGCTTTTCCGGGTAAAATGGATATTGCCAAGATATTGAAAAAGGCTGTTCCTTTATTCGATGGAGGATTTAATTTTTGTGGCCTTACCGGCACTGGCGATGCATTTGTTGTAAGAGATGCCCATGGTATTAGGCCCTCTTATTATTATATCAATGAAGATGTAATTGTTGCTGCAAGCGAACGTGCTGCTATAAGAACCGCCTTTAATGTAGGCGAAAATGAAGTGCAAGAATTAATGCCGGGTTGTGCTTTATTGCTTGATGCCGAAGGCAATTACCGTATTGAACAAATTGTTGAAGCCAAAGAAAGAAGAGCTTGTAGTTTCGAACGCATTTATTTTAGTAGAGGAGGCGACGAAAAGATTTATAAAGAACGCATTGCCTTGGGTGCCTTTTTAAGCGAACCGGTTTTGAAAGCCATCAATAATGATTTAAAAAACACCATCTTTTCTTTTATTCCCAATACCGCGGAAACTGCATTTTATGGACTAATTAGAGGCGCCGATCAATACCTTACCCAAGTTAAAATTGAACGCATTTTAAGTTGGGGAAACAATGTAGATCCGGAGAAACTAACCGAAATGGTGAGCCGAAAAATACGGATCGAAAAAATTGCCATCAAAGATGTTAAGCTACGTACATTTATTACCGAAGACAGCAGTAGAAACGAAATGGTGCAACACGTGTACGATATTACATATGGCACCGTTAGACCAAATGAAGATACATTGGTGGTGATTGACGATTCAATTGTACGAGGTACCACTTTAAGAGAAAGTATTATACGAATGCTTTCTCGTTTAAAACCTAAAAAGATCATCGTTGTTTCTTCGGCACCACAAATAAGATATCCCGATTGTTATGGAATAGACATGAGCAAGCTGGGCGATTTTATCGCTTTTAAAGCTGCTATTGCCTTATTACAAGAACGCAAACAAAACCATGTCTTGGATGATTTATTACAACAGTGTAAAGATCTTCATCGCAATAACCAATTGCATACCGAAAACGTAGTGCGTAAACTATATAAAAACTTTACCATCGACGAAATAACCCATAAAATTGCACAACTTATTACACCAGACGAAATTGATATTCCGGTTCAAGTAATTTATCAAACCATAGAAACCTTGCACGAAGCTTGTCCTACCAACACCGGCGATTGGTATTTCACCGGAAACTATCCAACACCCGGCGGCAATAGAGTTTGCAATAAAGCTTTCATGAATTATATGGAAGGAAAAAATGTAAGGGGTTATTAATACCATTTATCTTTTAATAAATTGAATATTATTTCATGTCTACATCTACTACTAAAACCGTTCTCCTTATCCGACATGCAAAAAGCAGTTGGGAGATAGGTGTAGGTTCTGATTTTGAAAGACCACTAAATGAAAGGGGCAAACGTGATGCACCCATGATGGCACAAAGATTATTGGCCAAACAATTACCTATTGATGCATTTGTATCTAGCACCGCCAATAGAGCAGCAACAACAGCAGCATTTTTTATTGAAGCGTTCGGCAGAAAAAAATCAGAGATTGAATATGTATCAAAACTTTATCATGCCGATTGGGATGTCTTTTTAGATACCATTCATCACTTCAATGATTCGAATAATACCGTTGCTATTTTTTCGCACAATCCCGGAATAACCTATACCGCAAATATTTTAACCAACGAAGACGTATCGCTTGATAATATGCCTACCTGCGGAATTTTTGCCATAACCTTTAATGTTAAGCATTGGAAAGATATAAAAGTAGGCATGGGGAAAATGTTGTTTTTCGACTACCCGAAAGCTTAATAGAAAATGTTGAATTTTAAGTGTTGAATTTTAAATGGGTTTCACGCAAAGCAGCAAAGGAGATGAAGGCGCAAAGGATGAATGTTGAATGTTGAGTGTTGAATTTTAAATGAATTTTTAGCTAGGAGATTGAATACGCCTATTGTTAAACTACTGTTCATCAATCGTTGAACGGTATATAAAGATGCTATGTTTATAAGGCCTCCAAACTAAACCCTAAACATCTAAACTTCTAAACTATTTTCACGCAAAGCAGCAAAGGAGATGAAGGCGCAAAT
>JBMOEQ010000005.1:0-31837 GCA_049314655.1 Ferruginibacter sp.
GTTTTTATTCAACTGCTATGGGAAATGGTACAACAGCAAGTGGAGCTACTTCAACCGCTATTGGCAGCAATACCATTGCCAGCGGTGGCAGAGCAATTGCGATGGGTGCTACTACTATTGCAAGTGGAGATAATTCTACAACAATGGGCATAGGAACCGCAGCAAGGGGGTTAGAGTCAACAGCGTTGGGATCTTTTACTAATGCACGAGCAATGTCGTCTTTAGCCATTGGCTCATTCAACGATTCTATCGCCTCATCAAACCCTACTACTTGGGTAAATACTGATCCCCTATTGTATATTGGCAATTCGCAAAATGGCGCTTCCAGATCTAATGCAATGGTTGTATATAAAAATGCCAATGTAGATATCAATGGATTTACAAGATTGGGAAAAGCAAGTGAAGGAGCCCCTACCATTAAGATGAAAGAATATACCGGCACTACATCATCGGTTAACAACGGCTCACAATCCATCAGCTTATCCGGTATTGATGCTTCAAAAGTACTATCGGTAAATGTATTTGTGGGTATAGCAGGTAATGCAGTATGGATACCACCGGCTTATGATAACGACCCAAGATTAAAGTACAATTATTTTGTACATACCGATGGCAATATTTATATCCAAAACAGTTCATCCAATTGCACCTTAGCCGGAGACCATATTTGCAACAAAACCGTAAAAATAACCATTACCTATAAAGAGTAAAAATAGTTACAATACTCACTGGAACAAGTGTTAAGTATTTATAAATAAAGATAGTTGACGTACAAACAAGTTTGTAATAAAACCAACGCAACTAAAAACACGTTGGTTTTATTTTTTCAATACAATTGCCGGCCTTTAAAATAAAATATTTCTATGCATACACAGTTTTCAAATGTTTCTATACTTGCTTTAGCAAATATTGCGGGTCCGCATGTTTTAAGCACATCGGCCATTGAAGAAA
Organism: Ferruginibacter sp.; assembly: GCA_049314655.1. Lineage (GTDB taxonomy): Bacteria > Bacteroidota > Bacteroidia > Chitinophagales > Chitinophagaceae > Ferruginibacter. The sequence continues at coordinate 952 of JBMOEQ010000005.1, forward strand.
GATTTACAGAAACTTATGCAAGGCTAGGTTTCGAAAAAGGCATGATTGAAAAGATGACGGGTATTATAGAACGCCGGTATTGGGATATTGGCGTACAACCCAGTACCATTGCCACATCTGTAGCCGAAACCTGTATTGAGAAAGCAAATATCCCTAAAGAAAAAATTGGCTTACTAATCAATACTTCTGTTTGCAGAGATTATATTGAACCCTCAGTAGCTTGTTTAATTCATGGCAATTTAAAATTTTCCGCAAACTGCTTAAATTTCGATATCACCAATGCTTGCTTGGGTTTTATTAATGGCATGCATGTTGCCGGATTAATGATTGAAAACGGCAGCATCGATTATGCATTAATTGTAAATGCAGAAAGTCCGATTTACGGTATTCAACAAACCATAACAAAATTGGCGCAAGCCGATTGTACAATTGAATATTTTCAAAACAATTTAGCCACCCTTACTTTAGGTTGTGGAGGTGCCGCAATGATACTTTGTAGAAAAGAACTGGCACCCGATTCACCAAAGTTTTTAGGCGGTGTTTTTCAATCCGATACCAACCATAATCGTCTTTGTATTGGACAAATTGAACAAATGCAAACCGATACAAGAATGTTATTAAAAACAGGTGTAGCATTGGGCATAGAAGTTGCCAAACAAGCCAAATGGGCGGATGAAAATTTTGATATTTTTATTCCACATCAAGTAAGCAGAACCTATATTGAAAAAATTTGCGAAGCTTTAAAAATAGATTTCAATAAAAACTATTTAACCTTTCCTTTATTCGGTAATATTGGTCCGGCTTCAGTTCCATTTGCACTCTCCAAAGCAATAGAAGACAATACCATCCAAAAAGGACATTTAGTGGGAATACTTGGTTTTGGCAGTGGCGTAAATTGTGGGTTAATGAAGATTCAATTTTAATGGATTGGAAAGTATTTGAACGCATAAAGAAACCCTAATCCTGTTCGCATCTGTCCTTTTCTTGTTAATTTGTGTTTCATTTATTTTACTATGCGCAAGGTTTTCATTTTATGCTGTTTATTGTTGGCTTTTTTTACACCAACTAAAGCTCAAGAATATTTATTACATCCAACTGAAGCCGCCAACCGATGGGCCGATTCTGTATTAGCCACCTTATCACCCGAACAAAAAATTGCGCAACTCATGGTATTGCGATTATCGGTTGTAGATGCCAAAACCAAAAAGCCCGTTTATTTCGATAGCGCCATTCATGTATTGATTAAAAAATATGGTATTGGCGGCGTCTGTGTATTTCAAGGGCATCCGGTGAAACTTGCTACCATACTCAATCAATTACAAGCTGCTTCTTCCCTACCGCTTTTAAATTCTATTGATGCCGAATGGGGAGTAGGCATGCGCTTATACGATAGCGTACGTTCCTTACCCCGGCAAATGATGTTGGGCGCCATTCAAGATAGTTCAATATTGTATGAATATGGAAAAATTGTGGGTGCGCAATGCAAACGTTTAGGCATACAAGTAAATTTTGCGCCGGTAGTAGATATCAACAACAATCCACTGAACCCCGTTATCAACGAACGCAGTTTTGGAGAAGATAAATTTAAGGTTGCCCAATATGCTATTCAATACATGAAAGGCATGCAAGATATGGGTGTAATGGCTTGTGCTAAACATTTTCCGGGCCATGGCGATGTTGCGGTAGACTCGCATTATGATTTACCCGTTATTTTAAAAAGCATGGAAGCATTAAATGATTTAGAGCTATATCCTTTTAAAGAAATTTTTGCGGCTGGTATTGGCAGCGTGATGATTGCCCATTTATTTATTCCGGCTATCGACAATACTCCCAATAGAGCTACTTCAATTTCCGATGCTGCCATACATCAACTGCTCCGCCGCCAAATGGGCTATTATGGATTAACTTTTACCGATGCACTTGAAATGCAAGGCGTAAAAAAATATTTTCCCAATGGTGAAGCTTCTTTACAATCAATCATGGCCGGTAATGATATGTTATGCCTTCCCGAAAATGTTGAAGATGCCATCAAGAAAATTAAAACTGCTGTAAAGAAGAAAAAAATCAGTTGGGATGAAATTGAGTACCATACTAAAAGAGTATTACTTGCAAAGTATGCATATACAGGTGTTAACCCGTCTCCCATCAATACCGAAAATATTACCGCCGATCTCAATCAATCCATTGAGCCCATGCGGAAAAAAATTGCCCAAAACGCCCTCACCCTATTGGCGAAACCCAACAACAGTGCTTTTCCTTTAAAAGCAAAAGACTCGGGCAAAGTTGCCTATGTGGGCATTGGATTAAGTGCCGACAATGTACTAGCCACTGAACTCAGAAACCAATACGGCGCTGCTGTTTTTTATTTTAATTACAAACTAGATGCTTCCAGAATATTGTCTACTGTAGCATTGATAAAAGAAAAATACACGCATGTGATTATTGGCGTTCATGCATATAGCAGAGTGCCCGCCAATAATTTTGGACTAAGCAATCCGTCTATTCAACTCATTAATCAATTAGCGGCTATCCCTAATAGTTTGGTGTTGGCATTTGGCAACCCTTATGCCATTAAAAATTTCTGCAATGCACCACACTTAGTAGCATGTTACGATGATGATGTTATTACCCAACAAACAGCACTTGAATACCTTCAAGGCCAATGGTTAGCCAAAGGCGTGTTACCGGTTACCGTATGCGAAAAATTTCCATACGGTAGTGGCATTTTGCTGCAACCTTCTACTACACTCGAATATGCCGATGCTGTAGCCGCACAATTGAATACCTCCATTTTATCAGCAATTGATACCGTTGCTAACGAAGCTATAGCTGCGCAAGCAACACCGGGATGTGTGGTTTTGGTTGCACGCAATGGAAAGATTGCTTATCAAAAAGCATACGGACATTTCAGTTATGATGCTGCATCTCCATTGCCAACCGACGCAGTTTTTGATTTGGCTTCTATAACTAAAATTGGTGCAACAACCCTTGGTATTATGAAATTGTACGACGAAGGAAAAATTGCTTTAGAAGATAGCGTTGGAAAATTTATACCCGAATCACAAGGCTCTCCCGTAGCCGCATTTACCATCAAAAATTTATTACTCCATCAAGCTGGGTTTTCACCGTTCATTAAGTTTTACGAAACTATGATGAATAAAAAAGGCTTACCCGATAAAAAATATTTTGCAACTACACCTAAAGCCGGATATAGTATTAAAGTAGCCGACCAATTGTATTTCAACGAAAAATATAAAGACACACTTTATGCAATGATTTATAGAAGTGCGGTTCAACAAAATCCCAAATATGTATACAGCGATAATGATTTTATTGTATTAGGACAAATCATTGAAAAAATAACCGGCAAAACATTAGACGCCTATCTTACTGAAACATTTTATCAACCGCTTGGATTAACCGCTTGTTTTAATCCGATAGGAAAAATAAAGCTCGATTTAATTGCGCCTACCGAAGCAGAAGTAAATTTCAGGCATCAATTGTTGCGGGGTTATGTGCACGATCCGGGAGCTGCATTATTTGGAGGAGTTAGTGGACATGCCGGACTATTTAGCAATGCTTATGATTTAGCCGTTATCATGCAATTGTTGATGAACGAAGGTGTTTATGGCGGCAAAAATTATCTTAAAGCATCAACGATACAATTATTTACAGCATATCAAAGCAGTTTAAGTAGAAGGGGCTTGGGCTTCGATAAACCCGAAAAAGATAATGCCACCCGAAAAGAACCTTATCCTTGTATGTGGGCATCTGAACTTACTTTTGGGCATACCGGGTTCACAGGAACCTGTACTTGGGCCGATCCGCAATCGGGTATTGTATATGTTTTTCTGAGTAATAGAGTATCGCCTAATGGAGGAGACAATAAAAAGCTATTGCAACTGAATGTCCGATCAAGAATACAGGATATTATTTATAAGGCAAGATTATAGAGAAAAGGTAGATTATTGGTTGGTTTAGTTATATTAAATAATACATAATTCAATAAAAGTTTCAACAATAGGACTAATTAATAATTAATTTACAAAAAGCCGTTCCGAATTTTGTATTTTCGGCTCTAATTATTCGGTCATTGCATGAGTAAACGCATATTCATTTTATTGTTTTCAAGTTTCAGTATTCTCCTATTCTCTTGTCAGGATGAATACACCATTTGCAATCAATCTAAAATCATTGAACTAAAAGCAAAGTTTTATACCAATACTGCAGGCACAATTTCGGCAGTTAATGCACCTAAACTTACCCTTTCAACATTAGATGGCGTAATCATATACAATCAACAATCCAATATACCCGGATTTTCTACCATGCTTAATCCATTGATCGATTCGGCGCGTTATACTATAAAAATTGCTGATAATTTTCAGTCAGATACCATTACCATTAGATACAATTCATCCAGTCAATACCTTTCGCCGGAATGTGGTAATATTTTCATCCACAACATCAGCTCTATTTCTCTTACACACAATACCCTCGATTCAATTAAAATTTCAACCAATGCTGTAAATAATACAGGTGTAGAAAATTTACGCATCTTCTTTTAATCAAATTTCTGTTTTACTTTTCTGCAACCTAAATAGCTTTAGTTTGTTTATCTGTACATTCGATAAATAAATTACAGCTTATGAAACTTCTTTCTCAAGTATTGTTTTTAGCATTGATTTGTACGCCAGTATTACTCATTGCTCAAGATAGAGTTACCGGCAAAACATGGGCCACGCGCAGCGAAGTAATTGCACAAAATGGCATGGTATGCAGTTCGCATCCATTGGCAACACAGGTTGGTATTGATATTTTGAAAAAAGGTGGATCGGCCATAGATGCTGCCATTGCAGTTGATGCTTGTTTAGGATTAATGGAACCTACAGGAAGTGGCATTGGCGGCGATTTATATGCCATTGTATGGGATGCAAAAACACAAAAATTATATGGCTTAAATGGTAGTGGAAGAAGTCCAAAAAGTTTAACCCTCCAATATTTTAAAGACAAAAACATGAAGGCCATTCCGGCTACAGGGCCTTTACCCGTAAGCGTTCCGGGCTGCGTGGATGCGTGGTTTGAACTGAATAAAAAATTCGGCAAATTAAAAATGGGTGAAATTTTGCAACCGGCCATTCAATATGCCGAAAAAGGCTTTCCCGAAACCGAGCTCATCGCTTTTTATTTAAGTAGAAATGCCAATTCCTTATCGCGATTTCCCAATGTTACTTCTACCTATACCATTAATGGCAAGCCCGTAGAAAAAGGCGATGTATTTAAAAATCCGGCTTTGGCCAATACTTTACGCACCATTGCCAAAGGTGGTAGAGATGCCTTTTATAAAGGTTCTATTGCACGAACGATTGATTCGTTTATGAAAAAGCAAGGCGGCTTTTTAAGTTATGAAGATTTAGCGGCGCATCAAAGCGATTGGATTGAACCGGTATCTACCAATTATCGTGGTTATGATGTTTGGGAATTACCACCAAACGGACAAGGAATCGCAGCTTTGCAAATGTTGAATATATTAGAAGGCTATACTTTTACTCCGGAAGATTTTGGAACAGCTCGTCATATTCATCTGTTTACAGAAGCCAAAAAATTAGTGTACGAAGATCGGGCGAAATATTATGCCGATGGCGAATTTAGTAAAGTACCCGTAGCCGAATTAATCAGTAAAGCCTATGCCGATAAGCGTAGAAAATTAATCAATGAAAAACGGGCTAATTATAATGTTGAAGCCGGCAATCCATTTGCAAAAGAAACCATTTATTTAACTGTAGCTGATGCCGAAGGCAATATGATTTCTTTTATTCAAAGTAATTATAGAGGCATGGGCAGTGGCATGGTACCCGATGGTTTGGGATTTATGTTGCAAGACAGGGGCGAATTGTTTACATTAACAGAAGGGCATCCCAATGTGTATGCTCCTGGCAAACGACCGTTTCATACCATTATCCCATGTTTTATTACAAAAGATGGTAAACCTTATGTAAGCTATGGGGTAATGGGTGGCGATTTTCAACCCTTAGGTCATGTTCAAATAGCCATGAATTTAATTGACTTTAAAATGAATCTTCAAGAAGCCGGCGATGCACCACGTATAGATCATAATGGAAGCAGTGAACCTTATGGCGATGAAATAAAAGATAAACGCGGCGGCGAAATCAGTTTAGAAACCGGGTTTAATTATGAAGCCATTCGGCAGTTAATGCAAATGGGTCATAAAGTGGGCTATGGTTTTGGAGGATATGGCGGCTATCAAGCCATTATGTTTGATGCCATAAAAAAAGTGTATTACGGTGCCAGTGAAAGTAGAAAAGATGGTGCTGCAATGGGCTATTAATTGCTGTTCTAATCTATCAAAAAATTAGAACATTGTAAAAAAAGTAAACTACGGGTAGTTTCGAAAAAGCCCAATGCATTCATTATTGATTTCTCTGTTTAAAAACTACATTAACTGTGATTCTTGTAATCTTTTTTTACTTTGATGTAATTGTTTAGAACACAATTTTATCCAACTTTAATACTTAATATTTAAATGTTACCCAATGAATTGGATAATTATCATATCAGTTGCCGTGCTATCAATTGCTTTAATAGTGTTTCTAATCATCCGTAATCAAAAAGATAAAGAAGGATTTGAAACACTACTCAATAATGATTATCCCAAACCTAGAAACGAAGAAGGAGATATTGAAATAGACGAATTGACCAAAAAGGTGCATTGATTTCATAGCTAACCGAATGAAACAGTTTGCAATAAAATACATAAGCAATTTTAATTATGAAAAACATTTTAATCATAAATGGGCATCCAGACAGTGAAAGTTTTTGTTGTGCATTATCCGAGCGTTATAAAAAAGGTGCAACATTGAATGGAAACAAATGCAAATTGATTCATTTGTTTGATTTAAAATTTAATCCAATACTTACAAATGGCTATAGAATAGTTTCTGAACTAGAGCCAGATTTATTATTGGCCCAACAAGCCATTTTACAAGCCGATCATTTGGTTTTTGTATACCCCAATTGGTGGGGTACTTACCCGGCATTATTAAAAGGATTTATTGATAGAGTTTTTCTTCCAAATTTTGCATTTAAATTTAGCGATAATTCTCCGCTGCCTGTTCAATTATTAAAAGGAAAAACTGCACGCCTTATTGTTACCATGGACACGCCCAAATGGTATTATTGGTTAGTGAATAAAAGCCCTGGTCATAATTCAATGAAAAAGGGAATTTTAGAATTTTGCGGTATAAAAAACGTAAAAATCACCTCCTTCGCAATAGTTAAAACCTCAAGTGAATTAAAGAGAAATAATTGGCTTAATGAAGTGGAAAGGCTAGGTAAAAATCTACAGTGATATTTAAAAAAAATTGAGTTCATAAATTAATTATTCCTTCTATTTTGATTTCAATTTTACGCTTCAACTAATTGAACAATCACATAGATTTATTTGATCTTAAATTCCTTTTTAGTTTAAACTAACCCCATTTTTTTCTCCTATCAATTGCTCTTCTTAAAATAAAAAGAAATTTACAAATAGAATTCAATCTTTATAAACCTCATTTGATTTTCATCTCTTTTCATAATTTTCTACGCGCTCGTAAATATTTATCAATTCACTTTCCATGATAACTTTTCTATTTTCAGCATTAGGTATAGTAATGCTTATTATATTGTTGGGAAAAATAAATTTGCATTTTCAATTTAGAAAACGAATAAAAAGTCTTTTTGTACAATCCAATAATATTAGCAACCAAAAATTTCATGGAAGTCAACTCAATGAATTTCCCGAACCTATGCGGCGCTATTTAAAGCTCGTGTTAACAGAAGGCCAACCTTACATAAGTTATGTTAGAATTTTACATGAAGGTCTTTTTAAAACGGGCCTACATAAAAATTGGATAAACATAAAAGGAGAACAATATGCCACTACCGAAAAACCGGGTTTCATTTGGAAAGGAACAACCGCATTTTTTATTGCACAGGATAGTTATATAGGCGAAACTGGACAATTAAAAGTATCCTTACTTTCTTTATTTAATATCGTAAACGCAAAAGGAACGCAATATAATGAAGGAGAACTGCTTCGCTGGTTGGGCGAATCTGTTTTGTATCCAACCAATTTCTTATCGAGTAAAAATGTATTATTTTTTCCATTGGATAATAATTCTGTTAAACTCACCTTTAATTACATTGGAATGGATCTAAATTTTATTATACGTTTTAATGATATTGGCGAGATTATTGAAATGGAAACAGAACGTTTTATGGACGAGTTTAAAAAAGAAACTTGGGTTATTAAACTAGCCCAATACAAGAAAATCAACCAAATTCTTGTGCCCACTTTTTTTGAAGTCATTTGGCGATTGTCAGCAGGAGATTTCAGTTATGCTAAGTTTAACATAAATCAAATCGAATACAACAATCCCACTAAATTTTAATAGAGAAAACTCTTCTATTTAAATAGATAGGATCCCATACATCTTTACATATTTGTAACCTTTAATTCTATTGCTTACATATATCAATCAAATCCTTAAGGCTATCAATCTTCCTTGCAAGCATTTAAAAAATCTTTTATTCCGGCAATGATTTTGTCGACCATCTGTTGTTGAAAAATAGAATCTAGAATTTTTGCTTCTTCCTCAGGATTACTCAAAAACAACATTTCAATAAGTGCATTCGGATATTCGGTTGGACTATTCAGCATGAAATTAAAACTCCCTGTATGTCCATATTCTTTTAAGCCCAACTCGAGCAAATGATCATAAATAAAACCGCTTAAATTTCTAAATCCAATGTATCGATAATAGGTGCTTGTGCCGCCCGATTCAATAGGGTTATCGGATGAATTAAGATGAATGCTGAGTAAAAGTTGCGGCAAACTATCGCGGTAAAAAAGAATGCGCTCCTTATTATCGAAATACATTTCTTTGTTTCTACTCATGATTACTTTTGCACCTTCTTTTTCCAACGCTTGCTGAAGTTTTTTAGACAGGAGTAAAGTGATGTCTTTTTCTACAGAACCTGTTGGCCCCACGCCGCCCGGATTAGTTCCACCATGACCGGCATCTACACCAATAATTAAATTTTTTAAACTAAGCGTTTCGGGTTGTCGCCTTACTTTAATCACCAATTGATTGCCCGAATAATAAAGTTGATGCCCCCAATGTTGTTGATGCACTAAATGAATGGTTACCCTAAAAATATTTTCGGCAATTTGTTCATAATCTACTTTATCAATTTCTTTTGCCGTATTAAAACGAGTAATCCAATTGGTATTATTGGAGGCTCCAAAAACATCCACTATTATACGCGAAGGGTCGGTTAATTGAAAACTTTGATAAGGCAGTTTTGCAAACAATCCAATTTTTACATAATCATTTTGTGCATCTCCATTTACGATAATTTTATCGGTTAATGATGCAGGCTCGGGATAGCCTTTTGGTAATAATGCAAGATGCTCTTCCGGAATATATGCGGTTCTATTGTCTGTTAATTGAACACGATAATGTGTACCAAATTTCCCAGAAATTTTAAGAACAATATTACTGTCTACATAACCAATTTTTGCACCGCCCAAACGATCATCCCCTAATCCATATTCCAAATGCGCCAATCGACCTTTTGTAATACCCGTTTCGGAAGCAAGTTTAGATAATACACCTAAAGTATATTTAGATTCTTTGGTGATTTTTTGTCCGGCCGAATCTGTAATAGTAATTGGAATTTTAGATTGAAAAAAACTATCAGTTGGTTGAATGGTATACGATCCTTGATAAATACCGGGCATTCCTTTTGTGGCAGATAATGGCATTTCGTACAGCGGAAAAGTTGACCATGCTTTTACAATGCAATGCGAAAGTGCTTTTACTTTGAAATTGATTTTATCACCGGCTTTTAATATCAAATTGCCTTCAGGAAAAGTTTCGATTGATTCTACAGCAAGTGCTTTTGTAGGTTGTGGTGGAACAGGAATTTGATATTTGTACTGAAGCGATTTACTTACAGATTTACCATCGAGCGTAGCCACAATTTGTATGGTGGTATCGCCGGGTATTAAATTAAGTGCCGCAGCAAAGCCACCGGTAGCATATACTTTTACTGACTTTCCATTTACGGATATAGAACATGTTGTGCAAGTTGCACCGGAAATATATTGTTTTGCATTACTTGTAAGGATAGGTGTTTTAACGGGTTGAACTAAACGAATAAATGGGGTTTGAGCATAAACACCTGAACATACACTTAAAAAAAGAAATAAAATAAACACTGTTTTCATCTTTGGAAAGGTACGGAACACAGGGGTTTTGAAGCTAATTATGCTGATAAAAAATTGCCAATTCATAAAATAACCAGTTCAATTTCGTTTACGATTGAGTAGTGTGAAAGAACAGTATGAAACTATAAAATGTTACATGGAGTTTACCTGCACATTGTGTAATTTTATACTGCTACTGCACACCAACAGTAGACAATATTATGGATACTACTATACAACAAGAAAAAGCTTTTTGGGAAAGCCATTTCAATTTTAACGGAGCGCTCGATCAAGTGCCCATTTCTATGAAACAAATTAATTTTAAGTGCGTGAATATTGTTGATAACGATCTTCAAATTTTAGTGGGGCGTATTAAACATATCGAAGAGTTGAATTTAGAATCTACCTCTATCAGTAATGCAGGTATTGAAGCTTTAACGGCATTGCAATCTATTAAAACCTTGCGACTAAAAAACAATGCTGCATTAACCAACGATTGTATACCTGCGTTAAATCAACTTAAAGAAGTAGAAATTTTAGAGGTTGATGCTACACATATTACCATTGATGGGTTATTGCAACTTTCGGCATTAAAAAATTTAAAACAAGTACGGTATTCGGCTGGAAACCAAATTCCAACTGTTACACAAATAGCTCAATTGCAAACTTTGCATCCTGCATGCGAATGGCAAATTGTATAGATATTGCTAAAAACAATGGAATAGACGCTTATCATTTTATACAATCGGTTTCATAGGCCAATTCATTGCTTTGCTCTATTGGGTCATTTGATTTGTAAAATATCACCTAATTATCCTCCAAATACAATTTTATATAGCAAATGGACTAATTACAGGATTATAATCCATTATTTAATATTAAATTTGGGATTATGATACCAAGAATAATAGAACATTCTATTCAAAACGACTTGTTTAAAGGCAGAGCTATCGTCATTACCGGCCCAAGACAGGTAGGTAAAACCACGCTTCTAGAGCAATTAAAAGCTACAAATCAGGTTAAAACACTTTGGTTGAATTGCGATGAACCAGACGTGCGCTTATTATTGGAAGATGCTAGTTCTACAAATTTGAAAGCACTCATAGACGATTATAAACTGGTATTTATAGATGAAGCACAAAGAGTAAAAAACATTGGATTAACCTTGAAACTATTGGTAGATAATTTCAAAAATGTTCAAGTCATTGCAACCGGCTCATCGGCATTAGAATTGGCGAATCAAATAAATGAACCCTTAACCGGTAGAAAATGGGAGTACCAACTCTATCCAATTTCTACAGTAGAATTGGTTCAACAAAGCTCTTTACTCGAAGAAAACCGGGTATTGGAGCAACGGCTGATTTATGGTTATTATCCAGATATTATAAATAACCCTTCACAGGCAACCGCCGCCTTGATGGAGCTATCGAATAATTATCTTTATAAAGATTTGCTTTCTTTAGAAGCCATTCGCAAACCGGCTTTATTAGAAAAAATTGTAACCGCATTGGCTTTACAAATCGGCAATGAAGTATCATTTTCGGAATTGGCTCAATTAATTGGCGCCGATCGTAAAACCATTGAACATTATGTGCAGTTATTAGAAAAAAGTTACATCATATTTCAGCTGGGTGCTTTCAGTAGAAATATTCGTAATGAAATAAAAAAAAGCCGTAAAATTTATTTTTACGACAATGGTATTAGGAATGCAATTATAAAAAATTTTAACCCTTTAGGATTGCGGCAAGACATAGGTGCTTTGTGGGAAAATTATTTAATCAGCGAACGCAGAAAACACCTTGCCTACAGCAAACATTTTGTAAACAGTTATTTTTGGCGCACCCATGCCCAACAAGAAATAGATTATATAGAAGAATCGGGCGGTATTATTACTGCATCCGAATTTAAATGGAACGAAAAATCAACAAAAATATTCCCTGAAGCATTTAAAAAAGCGTATCCTCAAGCTAATTTTAATGTCATTAACAAAAACAATTACATGAATTTTGTTGCTCTTTAGTAGACACAGAAATTAATATTATCACATAAAAAAAGCCACTGCATTACAGTGGCTTTACTTTTTTATTATTTTTTTACCAGATGTATTTATTGCTTTCAATTAATTTATCAGCAATTCTTCTACGAGCATCTTTACTGTTGAAAGGTGCATATTTGGTAAATCGTTTTAAACCCAATAACATCATGCGTTGTTCATCGCCTTGTGCAAAACCATTGATGGCTTCTTTACCGGCTTTGTTTACTTTATCTACTGCATCATTTAAATAGCAACGCATTAAATCGGCCTGAAGTGAAGTAGCTGCTTCTCCTTGTTTATCGGTCATTTTCATAACACGCAACAGTGCGCTTTCGGCTTCAAATGTTTCCAAAGCCATGTCTGCAATGTTCATCAAAATTTCTTGCTCATCTTGTAACTTCATCATCAATTTTTGCACGGCTGCACCGGATACCATTAAGATGGCTTTCTTCATTTGAAGAATAGCTTTCTTCTCTGCAGCAAATGTGCTATCGTCATCGTTACCAAAATCCGGAATACTCATCAATTCTTTCGAAACAGCCATTGCAGGCCCCATTAAATCGAGCTTGCCTTTCATAGCGCGTTTCAAAATCATATCTACCGAAAGCAAACGATTGATTTCATTAGTGCCTTCGTAAATACGATTGATTCTGCTATCTCTATATGCCCTGCTAATCATATACTCATCACTAAAACCGTTTCCTCCATGAACTTGAACACCTTCATCTACCACATAATCCAACACTTCACTGCCATGCACTTTCAATAAGGCACATTCTACTGCATATTCTTCGGCTGCACCCAATAAAGCTTCATTGAATGGTTTTCCTTCTGCGGCTAATTGAAGCTCTTTGTCTTCTATCCATTTTGCGGTTCTATACAAGGCACTTTCGCTGGCAAAGATGCGCACTGCCGATTCGGCCAATTTATATTTGATGGCGCCAAAATTTGCAATAGCGGTTTTAAATTGTTCACGAGTTTTTGCATATTCGATGGTTGTATTCAAAGCCATTTTAGAACCACCAATAGCTGCTGCACAAAGTTTTAATCGACCAATATTCAAAATATTAAATGCAATGATATGTCCTTTGCCAACTTCGCCTAGCAAATTTTCAACCGGCACTTTACAATCTTGAAAATACAATTGTACGGTAGAAGATCCTTTGATGCCCATTTTATGTTCTTCGGGCCCTTGGGTAAATCCTTCCATGCCACGTTCAACAATAAAGCCAGTAAATTTATCGCCATCAACTTTTGCAAAAACGGTATACACATCTGCAAAACCTCCGTTGGTGATCCAACATTTTTGTCCGTTGAGTATATAAAATTTACCATCTTCCGAAAGTACTGCAGTTGTTTTTGCACTAAGGGCATCACTACCACTATTGGGTTCGGTTAATCCGTATGCACCCTTCCATTCGCCGCTGGCTAATTTTGGAATATATTTTAATTTCTGAGCTTCGGTGCCAAAATATAAAATAGGTAAAGTTCCAATGCCGGTATGCGCAGCAATGGCAACACTAAAAGAATAACCGCCACCTAATCCTTCATTTACTAAAGTAGAGGTGATAAAATCTTTTCCCAAACCACCATAAGCTTCAGGGATTGAAGCACCCAATAAACCTTGCTCGCCGGCTTTAACCATTAGTGATGGCATTAAACCGGGTTCAAGTTTGTCGATGCGATCTATAGTTGGATGTACTTCTGCTTCTAAAAATTGTATACACATTTCTTTGACCATAAGCGATTCCTCATTGAAATCTTCTGGTGTAAATGTTTCAAACGGACTGCTTTCCTTGATAAGCCATTCGCCGCCTTTAATGGTAGTGGTAGTAGTGGAAGTTTGCATGTTGTGAATTTTATTGACTAATGTGATGATTTTTAGAAATGGTTGAACGCCTTTTACTATGACAGCTTATTTTAAATTGTCATAAACCTGTTGTAATACCTCTTTGGCTATCTCTACTTGTCCGTTGGTAACGCCTTGCAAAGCTTCATTTAAAGTTTGATTGGCCAATTCCATTGTGCGTTCTTGTAAATCTTGCGCCTCTTTCGTGAGATAAATTAAATTGATGCGTCGATCATCTTTACTGGCCACTCGCTTCACTAATTTTAATTTTTCCAGATTATCTACCAATCGAGTAATGCTGGGTTTATCTCTAAAGGTATTGTCGCACAATTGCTGCTGACTCAATCCGTCTTCCTTCCATAAATGGTACAATACACTCCATTGTTCAATAGTTATATCCACGTTGGCTTGCTTGAAATTTTTCTGCAAACGACGTGCAATAGCGGTACTTGCTTTACCGGTGATAAAGCTGTACAATTCTCCTCTTTTAAATTGGTTGTTTGGCATATAGTTGTTTAAACAACTATATAAAGATAATCATTCGTTTTAAAATTCAAAAAATTATTTTTGTAAGCGTGGCGTTTTTTGCACGACACTATTTTATACCAAATGCGCCGGCAACATGATGTTATGGATTGTATTTATTGGAGCCACTACTTTACTATTGGGGTATGGAATATTGCTATGGTATTATAGGAAAAGTTGGATGGCAATTGTTTCTTTTAAAAATACAACGCCAATTGAATCACTTTCTACATCTATTTCGGTAATTATTCCTGCGAGAAATGAAGCTGATAACATCGGTAAATGTTTATCAGCCATTTTGAATCAGCAATTTCCACAACAGCTTTTAGAAATCATTGTAGTAGATGATTTTTCGGAAGATGATACTGCCACCATCGTACAGCAGTTTAACCATCCATCGGTACAATTAATTTCATTAAAAAATTCACTTGGCAGCACGCCTATCAATGCCTATAAAAAGAAAGCATTAGAAATTGGGATTCAAAAAGCGAGCGGAAAAATAATTGTTACCACTGATGCCGATTGTATTGCGCCACCCAACTGGTTAAATACTATTGCAGCGTTTTATGAACAATATCAACCTGCATTTATAGTAATGCCGGTTCGGTTTATTAATGGGGCACGAGCGTTGGATATTTTTCAAGCCCTCGATTTTATGACCTTGCAAGGTATTACCGGCGCTGCAGTACATAAAAAAATGCACAGCATGTGTAATGGCGCCAATTTAGCGTTTACAAAAAATGTATTTGAAGAAGTGGGTGGATACACGGGGATAGACCATATTGCCAGTGGCGATGACATGCTATTGATGCATAAAATTTACAGTCGCCATCCCGATAAAATTCAATACCTACAATCGACTGAAGTTATTGTAGATACTTTACCCGCAGCGTCGCTTAGTGCATTTTTCAATCAACGTATTCGTTGGGCCAGCAAGGCCGATCAATATGAAGACAAACGTATCACTGCGGTATTGGTGTTGGTGTATTTGGTAAATGCGGTGTTGCTATTTATGCTATCTATGGCCATGTTTTTTGCTTTTCAATTAGATGGGCAATGGGCCTTATATACTTTAATGGTATTGGCTTTTAAAACATTGGTTGAATATTTATTTTTAATTCCGGTAGCAGCATTTTTTAAACAATCGGCTTTGTTATGGTGGTTTCCATTGGCACAGCCTTTTCATATTTTATATACTGTAATTGCCGGATTTTTAGGAAAGTTTGGACAATACCAATGGAAGCAACGCAAGGTTAAATAAATGGAAACAAAAGGTACCATAAAACAATACACCATTTGGAAGCAGCTAAGGCGAAACAAATTTGCTATGGCCGGATTGATTTGTATTGTACTCTGTTTTTTTATCGCCGTTTTTGCCTATTGGTTAGCACCCGACTCTAGCACCAATGCCGATTTGCAATGTGTAGAAATACAAGCAAAACCTCCCGGATTTACACAACAATTTTTAAAAATCCCTTTAAATTCCCAAGTGCCTTCTACCCATTTTTTGATGCAATGGTGGAATGGCCACGCCCCCACTTATAAACTAGTGCCCATTGTTGGGTATTCAGTAAAACCCGATTCTATTGTTGTGCAGCAATACATTGATGAAACCTTATCGATGCCGAAAACGTATCCTTTGTCAGCGTTTTCCAGTAGTAATATTGAAACCTATATCGTAACCAAAACATTTTATTTGGGAACCGATAAATTTGGTAGAGATATTCTCAGTAGATTATTAATAGGAACAAGGGTTAGTTTGTCGGTAGGTTTTGTTGCCGTACTCATTTCAGTACTGTTAGGTGTATTTTTAGGTGCCATTGCCGGTTACTATCGGGGTAGATTAGACGCTATAATAGTATGGCTGATTAATGTAACCTGGAGTATCCCTACTTTGTTGTTGGTATTTGCATTAACCATGGCAATGGGCAAAGGATTATTACAAATTTTTATTGCCATTGGATTAACGATGTGGGTGGGGGTTGCTCGTTTGGTACGCGGACAAGTATTGGCCATTAGAACACAGGAATATGTGTTGGCGGCAAGGGCTTTGGGCTATAAAGACAGTCGCATCATTTGGCGCCATATTTTACCCAATATTACCGGTCCATTATTGGTAGTAGCTGCAGGTAATTTTGCCACTGCCATTATCATTGAAGCCGGTTTAAGTTTTTTAGGCATTGGTGTACAGGCACCACAACCCAGTTGGGGATTAATGATTAAAGAAAACTATCAATTTATCATTACCAATAATCCGATGTTAGCGATAGTGCCCGGCTTGGCGATTATGTTACTGGTATTGTCGTTTAATTTATTGGGCAATGGACTACGCGATGCCACAGATGTAAAAAACGATCTGTAAATATTTAGTAAAAGCAATTGCAACAGGCTATTCTACCGGAGCTACTTGAACATTTCTATTGAACCCTTCTTCTAATGAAATAAAGGTTTCGGTACGTTCGATACCTTTAATTTTTTGAAGTTCGTCGTGGAGTACATAACGAAGTTGGGAAATGTCTTTACATACAATTTCGAGGAACATGCTGTAATTACCGGTGATATAATTGAGACGTACAATTTGAGGAATGTTCATGAGTTCTTTAGCAACTACATCGTATAAAGAACTTTTTTCGAGGTAAATACCTACAAAGGCAGTAATATCGTAACCCAATTGTTTTAAATCTACGTTAAGTTTTGTACCTTTGACGATACCAAAATCTTGTAGCTTTTTGATGCGTACATGAATAGTACCGCCGCTTACGAAAAGCTTTTTGCCCAATTCGGCATAAGATATTTCGGCGGTTTCCATCATTTCATGGATGATCTGCAAATCCAATTTGTCAAGATTCAATTTACTAGCCATTTTCAATTTACATTTTAGTATATTTTCAAAGATATAGTATATTATTTGAATAATTTCTACATTTTTAAAATATTTTATAAAATACTTTCAAAATAATGGCAATTCATATAGATTTGCACTATCAAGTTCTTTAAAAGGAATATATACTGTGGGGTGATGAAATTTTTGGCAGACATGCCCTCTTGTCTCGGGGGTGGAGATAACAGGATAAATATAGCATAGAGCCGTTTCGGTGCAAATCGGAACGACCAGGGTCGACCACTGAACTTTGTGCTACAACTAACTGCTCCGTGGAGGTTCGATCCCTCCCCCTACAGCGAATAAATGCTCATAACAAACTGATAATCATTTTGTTATGAGCATTTTTGTTTTAATAAGTTTCACTAAAGGTTTCATTCCTCGCCGTTGAAATAACATCAACAAAAATGCACCCTACATATTATCAACCGCATTTATTCTGTCAACAGCTAATCTTGCCATCAGATAACTTAGGGTAGATTCGGCACCTTGATTAAGGTTTACATTATGCTCTTCTAAACCATCATAACAACCACCGGTACACGGATTATAAATGATTTGATTCAAATGATTATCTCCTAAAAACCAATTAAAAGCAGAATTGGCTTTTTGTTTATAGCTTTCCTCTTTAAATGCTGCATAAAATTTTTCTAATGCCATAACGGTATAAGCAACATCTATGGGTTGCTCGCCACCAATGGGTCGCTCTGAAATGTGATCCTTGATCAACCAACCTTTATTAGAGATGACTTTAATTTTTCCATTTACAAAAATCTTTGAAAGTAAAAAATTATAACTCTCGATGGCGATCTCCTTATACTCCATTTTGCGGGTAGAAAGATAAGCACACAGCATGGCTTCGGGCAAAAGACTATTGCTATAGGTTAAATAATTTTCGAACCAATGCCAATCTTCCGATTTTTCATGTTTATACATTTGTACAAGTCGGTTTGCAAGAGTAATCATCAACGGAATATTTGTAATGTCATCTTGAAAATGCAACCCTTTAAGTATAAAAGCCATTGCTCTGGAAGAATGCATTTTATCTAAATGTGGCAATGCACTTTGTAATAAATTTTGAGCTTCATGGATTACATTAATTGGCAAAATATCTTTTAAAGAAATGACGTAGCCCAAAGCCCATATTGCCCTCCCATTACTATCCTCTAAATTCTCTGAATAATTTTGAGCGGTAAATTCTTTTTGTTCGTTTACATAATTTAAAAACTTACCATTAGCTTGTAAACAATGTTTAATGAATTGCAAATAGGTGTTGATGAGCGAAAAATCGTTGGGGTTATGGAACATTTCGTAATGCTGACAAAGTACAATTAAAGCACGCGCATTATCATCTAAAGTATAACCCGAATGTATATCGGGATTAGCAATTTTGGAAAATTGTATCATTCCAAAACCTGTAGTCATCTTTTTAATATGATTTAAGTTGAGTACCGGTAACCGATAATTCAAATGGATGGCATTTGAAGCTAGTTTTTCAAAAAGCAACGCATGTGCGATGGCCGAATTTTGCCAAGCAGTAGATGCCATTTTATGTAAACTATTGGAAGAAATTTCGGCCCTTAGTTTTTCGTTGTTCAACAGTGAAATAACAGCTTGAGATAATTGCGCAGGATTTTCAAAATCAATGATGATGCCATTGTTGTTGCGCAACACTTCTTTAGCATGAGGAATGGGTGTTGATACAACCGGACAACCACAACTCACCGCATACGAAAATGTACCACTCACTGCTTGATTGGGATCGTTAGAAGTAAACAAATAAATATCAGACAGTTGAAGGTATTCTAAAAGGGTAGGCAAGGCTAAATATTCATTTACAAACCGTACATGCTTTTCAATATTTAATTCTATCACTTTGCTTTCTAACATTTTCCGGTATTGTTCACCTTCTTGTTTTACAATACTTGGATGCGTTTTCCCTAGCACTAAAAACAATACATCAGGATGAATTTTGGCAATAGAAGGCAGCGCATTCAATGTGGTTTCGATACTTTTACTACAACTTAATAATCCAAAAGTAGAAAGCACTTTATGGCCGGCTAATTGATACCGTAGTTTCAATGATTTTTTTCTATCGGAGGAACTAAATGTGTGCCATGTGGAATTACTGAAATTTTAGTAGAAGCAATATTGTAGTCTACCTTTAAAATATTAGCAGCATCATTTGTCATAACAATTACCGAAGATGCAAACCTTGCCATGTTTTGCACATTTATCCTTAATGCCTCATTAGGCTTTGGCAATACGGTATGAAAAACAAATACAATGGGTTTATTTATACTTTCATAAAACAATTTAAATGCGGTTTCTTTTGATGCATAAAAACCAAACTCATGTTGAATTACTATCAATTTTATAGCGTCATCTTTATTGATTTCCACTGCGGTTTTTTCAAATGCATTTGGCTGGTCGGTATTTAAAATAAACTTGGGCTGCGAAAGGTACTCGTGTTGCTCATTAGATGATTCTAGTGCACAAATAGAACAGTTAAAACTTTTGTCGAATTTATTGTTCAATGCATCAATCAAATCTTTCGAATACGTGGCTATGCCACATTCTCTTGGCGGAAAAGAAGTAATAAACAACACTTCAGCCAATTTGATTTCGGGATGAACAATTGCATTTTGATGGGCGTGTAATCGATTATGGATAGAAGGTTTAATATTCAATTCGGTGGCAGAACGGCTTGAAATAATTCCGGTTGACATAAATAATTTATTTTTAAATTTTATTCAAAGCCAATTCGGCCAAAAGTTCTTTTAAACTAAGGGAAGCAACTGCAATGCGTTCATCGGCCGCACCATAATAAATAAAGATGGTATCATCTTCTACAATTGCACCGGTAGGAAAACAAACATTGTTTACTTCACCTTTTAACTCCCACTCTTTTTCAGGAAAAAATAATGGATAGGGCAATCGAGCAATTTCTTTTTGTGGATTATCAATATCCAACAAGGTAGCACATGCCGAATATACATAGCCTTTTACCGTATCGTGTACGCCGTGATAAATGAGCAACCAACCAGCTTCGGTTTCAATAGGCGGACAACCGCTACCGATATAACTTACTTCATGATCGTACTTAGGCGACAATACAATGTAATCATCGAAATGAATAAAATAGTTTTGCCAAAATTCGATGGTTAAATCTTCTAATTTTTCTACCTGTACAACAACTTGAATATCGGGCTTTATACGGTGTAAAATGCAAAATTTATTGTTGATTTTTCTAGGGAAAAATATCAGGTTTTTATCCCACAAAAAAACTTTTCGATCTTGCTTTTCGTGACTAATTTGGTAATCATTAAATCGAATATATTTATCATGAATCGTTCCCTCCGATTCGGTAAAATGTCTAAATTCTTCGTAGGTAATTTGTGGCACAATGATGCCATGCTTTTGCCAGTTCACCAAATCGGTAGAAGTAGCCAGTGCGCCCAATGCATTAGTGCCATTGTATGCTGTATAAGAAAGATAATAAACGCCTTCAATACATACAATTCGAGGATCTTCTAAACCTTGAAATTCGTATTCCGATTGTGGAACAAGAATGGCCGTTTCGCTACGCCACTCTACTACCATTGGAGCCGATAGTTTACAATAACCAATTGTTGAATAATTATCTTTTGTTACTGCTCTATAAAATAAATGTATGGTGTCATCTACCTTAATTACAGCAGGATTAAGTACACCTTCGCATTCAAAAGTATGTGCTGTTTTGCGAAGTATAATGCCTAGTTTATTTACCGTTAACACGTGCGTTGATTTAATAGTTCTCTATATTCGATGGTACTTTAAGCAAGATGCGGTTTGCATCTTAGCTTATTACAAAGATGACTTACCGCTGTGCTATTAATTTACACAATACATAAAAAGAATTACATTATTCACAGTCAACCACAAGCGCTCAATAATATTAAACGCAGTATTAATAGTTATTGCAAATATGCTATACCATTTGTTTTTAATATTTTTGTCGCCATGGGACAAAAAAAATTACAGCGCTTTGCCGACATTAAAACATTTGCCAATGTGCTCGAATATCCCGAGCAAATGAAAGGCAAATGGAGTGCGCATTTTGGCAACAACAATCCTATCGTTTTAGAATTAGCTTGTGGCAGAGGAGAATATACTGTAGCCCTTTCGCAACTTTTTCCGGATAAAAATTTTATAGGGGTAGATGTAAAAGGCAATCGCATGTATATTGGCGCAAAAAAATGTTTGGAGTTAAAACAAAAAAATGCCGCTTTTTTACGTACCCAAATAGAAATGATCAATTTGTATTTTGAAACTGATGAAGTAAGCGAAATATGGATCACCTTCCCCGATCCGCAATTGCGTACATCAAAAGCTAAGAAAAGATTAACCCATCCTCGCTTTCTTAGACTCTATAAATCAATCCTTCAACCTTCGGGAAGTATTCATTTAAAAACCGATTCGCCCCATCTTTATCAATTTACCCAACGTGTGATTGAACTTTATGGGCTATCGCTTGTTGAAAACATTGTTGATGTACACCGCAATAACCCAAAGCCCGAATTAAAAATTAAAACCCATTACGAAGCTTTGGATATTGCCGGAATTAATACAGTACATTATTTGCAATTTGCTTTACCCATTGCATTGCCGCAGCTGGATGAACAATTGCAAAACGAATTAAAACAAACCGAAAATCAATAAAGCCCATTCTACTATTCCCGTATGAAAAAATTAACTGAAGGCGAAGATTACTACTATAACGAGAATGGCTATGTAGTACTCACCGAAAAATACCACCTTAAAAAGGGATTTTGTTGTGGCAATGGTTGTAAGCATTGTCCTTATGATTATATTCACGTACAGGAACCTATGCGTTCCGATTTGCGTCAAAATAAATTATCTGCATTATCATCAAACAATGAGTCGTAAACCATTAAGTCCTTCCACAGCTTCAGTTCCAACAGAAAAAACCTATTCTTTTTTTGCCGATGTATTTGATGTGGTACGTCAAATTCCAAAAGGTAGGGTAACATCTTATGGTGCCATTGCTACTTATTTAGGCACCAAATTATCGGCAAGGATGGTAGGTTGGGCTATGAATGCCGCACATAATGCAGTACCCAAAGTGCCTGCACATAGAGTGGTTAATCGCAATGGAATGTTAAGCGGTAAAGCGCATTTTAATCCGCCCGAATTAATGGAAGCATTATTGAAAAAAGAAAAGATAGAGGTAGAAAACGATCAAATAAAAAACTTCAGTACCCATTTTTGGGATCCTAATAAAGAACTCAGTTTATAGAATAACATTATACCCTTTGCTAAAAAATAATTTAGTGCAATACCAAAATTAGCTTTTGTACTTTTATACAATAGAATGAATTATGAAAGCAGCAGCAGTATTTTCGGGATCGGTGAGTTTTGTACACCATGCCAAACAATATATTACCATTACTTACGAAGTAAATGCCAAAGAAAAAAGCATCAACGGCATAGTTCATGAAAACGAACAAGCCTTGCAATTAAAAGCAGGCAAAATTACAAGCATACATCATTTTAGAATGGGCGACCAAGTTACTTTCGAAACCAAACAAGTAAATGGGAAAATGGTGGCCACTAATATTCGCTTTTTATATAATAATGCACTCAACAGTTTAATAGACAAAGCTGTCATCGACAATCGTTTTACCGGATATTTGAAAAATACTGATGCCGGTTATTTTATTAAAGATGCAGGCAGTTATATTTTATTTCCTTTAGAATTATCGCCGTGGGAATTAGAACCCGATGCAACTTTGGCCGATGAGCCCATTGTATACCGCATTAATAATACCAACAAACCCGAAAAAGTAACGGCTTCATTAGCCATCAATCGATTTATGCCCGAATACCAAAAGGCGATGAAATGGTATAAAGAAAAGGCGGTGATTGAAGCCCCCATTATCAAAACTTCACCTTATGCTATTTATGTAAAAATTTCGGGCGAAAAAGTTGAAGCAAAAATAACCTTAAATAAAACCACTGCCGATATTGAAAAACTTAGGGCTTATAAAGTTGGCGACACCATAAAAATCAGGATTAGTTTTTTAGGTCCGCAAAAAATTGTGGTAGAACCGCTGCTAGATTAAACATCTAATTGAAGCAACTCATTTTCGCGTACTTGTAATAAAATGGCGATTTTCAAAGAAAGCGGCCGTGCAACAAAAAAGTAACCCAATAGTGCAAATGCCAATGCCATAAAGGAAAGATTGCCGGTTAAGAAAAAGGCAATACAACAAAAAAGTTGTGGCATTTCTAACAATGCCCATTGTAGTATTAAAGTTTTACGAAATTCCACAAATCTTATTGCAACATCATCGGGCATTGATCGAATTTTTTCAACTGATTTATTGAACAAGTAAACAGAGCCTAACCAAAATCCGGCAACGGAAAATACAATGGCTAAAACTTGAAGTACTTGATCAAAATTTTTAAAATTACCTGCGCTTGAATTAACATAAAAAATAATCAAGCATACGATGGAAAATAAAATTTGTCCGCCAAACATTGCCCAATGAATGAATTGAAGGGCTTTAAAGGATTTTTTTGCAGGTACTTGATTGGCCATTGTTTTAGTTGTAATAAGGATTAATGAAAAGGTAAACAATTACACCAGTTATGGCTACATAAAACCAAATGGGCCAAGTAATTCTTGTAAGCTTTTTGTGGGCTTCATATTCGCCTGTTAGAGCCCGATAAGCTGTAAACAAAATAAAAGGCAAGATGATTGCGGCTAAAGGAATATGGGTGAGTAAAATCAAATAATAAACCAGCCTTAAACTTCCTGCTTTCTCTCTTTCCAAACTATCTAATACACCATCGTGATTTAAATCTCCAAATCGTGTATCGCCAGCAAATAGGTGATGAGCAATGTACGACACTAAAAACAATACCGATAGCAATATTGCTGTAACCATAATTTTTTTATGTAGCACATATTTTTTTTGTTTTGCAGAAACCAATCCTGCAATTAATAAAATGGCTACTGTGGAATTAATGACTGCGTTGGCGGTAGCAAATAAGTGTACATTAAAACCTAAGTCTATCTCCAATTTAAATTTCGCTAAAAATACTACTGCAGCAAAAACAATTACAGAAACTATGGTGATGATAAGATTGGCTTTACGATCATTTTTTATTAAAGTAGGTTGTAGCATAAATGGTTTAGGTTATATATAGTTAAGGAGTAAATTCTATTAGCTTCGTCCGAAAAGTTCTTTTAAAAATTCGCCAAAACTTCTTTTTTTAGATTTTTCTAAAAGTAAGATGGGAATATCCCTCACCAATTTGGCTTGTTGAACAGAGTCGAATCCATTGTACCAACCTCTTACAACACGGTCTTTATCTAAAAGAAAAAAGTTTTCGGTATGTATGAAAGCGGTATCTACGCCGGGGTCGGCAATATTGGCTTTTAATTCGTGCAATGCAAAATCATATATCGCTTTTTTATCGCCGGTTAAAAACCACCAATTATCATGATTAGCTGTATATCTATTGGCAAATTTTCTAAGTTGTGCAACCGAATCGTGGATAGGGTCAATAGAAACTGATATAAATTGAACGATGGTGTCGTTGTTTTTACGAATGAAAGATTCTTGGAGTTTCGACATATTTCTTGCCAAACCTGGACAAATAGACGGACATCTACTGAAGAAAAAATTCACTACCAATATTTTGCCGTGTAAAGAATCTATGGTTACTTGTTTACCCAATTGATTGGTAAAAGTGGGTCCGGTTACTTTATGCCAAATTGTATCGGATGTTTTTCTTCCATTTTTTTCGCTTACAATTACCGAGTCGTAAAAATATCTTGAAGGCAGAAGCACTGCATCTTTACTATAGAATTTAACAAGCATATACCCCGTAATGGGTAAAAGGATAGCAAGCATTAAACCTAAAATTGCTGTTTTATTCATTATTGTGCAGTTGAACTATGATGTAAACAAAAAACCATCGTTCCGGTTTGATGGAACAATGGTTTTTTAAAATTTCAATAATTTATATTGATTAAATCTATTAATCTTTTGCTCCACTTTCCTTTGCCGCCGGTGCAACTTTTTCTACAGGAGCGGGTTCGCCATTGTATCTGTTTTTTAACTCTCTCCAACTATTTCCATCCCACAAAAATGCGATGATAAACCAGATGAAAAGCATCAAAGGAACGATGATGGTCATAATGAAGTTTCTAATTTCATCACCCAAGTGCATAAATACAGAAACAATATAATAAGCCTTTGCAATGGTAAGAATACAAACCATTCCTTTAAAAGCTAAAACCAATGTATGGTTAGGGTGCTCCCCTTTATGGATATTATAAATTGCTAAACCCAAAACCAATTCAATGATGGTAATGATAGATAGCAACCAAAATGTTCTCCAAATCTTTTTAGTATCTGAAGCATGTTCTGGGTGGAATGTTATTTCCGGTGAAGATACGTGTGCCGACATAGTGCAATAATTTATTAAAATGAGTTGAGTGTTTGAATTAGATTAGATAGAAGCAAAGGAATACAAATACCCATACTAAATCTACAAAGTGCCAGTATAAACCTGCTTTTTCAATCATTTCGTAATGACCTCTATCATCGAAATGATTTAAACGCGTTTTGATATACATAACGATATTGATTACCACGCCACTAAATACGTGAAAACCGTGGAAACCGGTAATACCAAAGAAGTAACCGCCAAATGCAATAGGACCTGGTGTAGCAACTAAACTGCCATTATGCATCACTTCGGGACCCCATGGATTTTTTGTAACTGTAGTACCCCATTGTTCGATGGTGCCATTTACTAAAACTGCATGATCGCCAGTGATTAAATGCGTCCACTCCCAAGCTTGGCAACCCAAGAATGCAACCCCACCGATGATGGTCATCAACATGTATTTTTCAACCCCTTTGCGATTCATTTTATGACCTTCATGCACGGCAAGCACCATGGTTACGGAACTGGCAATGAGGATAAACGTCATCAAACTTACGAAGGCAAGCGGCAAATTTGCGTGACCTGCGAAAGGAAAGGCGTTAAAAACGTGGTTAGGATCGGCCCAAAAGTTTTGGCTAAAGCGGATGGTTCCGTAACTGATTAGAAATGCGCCAAAAGTAAAGGCATCACTCATCAGGAAATACCACATCATCACTTTTCCATAGCTGGCATTGAAGGGGCTTCTACCACCACTCCACCATTTTGTACCTTGTTGTACTGCTGCTGTAGACATTAAAAACTTTATTAAAGGTTAAAGAAACACGGTTTTATCGAATAAACAATAAAAATATCAATAGGTAAATCCATAAAAAATCTACGAAATGCCAGTAGGTGCTAATCACTTCTACCGGTACAATATCGTAATTTCTTACTTTAGTACTGAATGCTTTTGCAAACAATACAATCAATGCAATAATTCCTCCAGCCACATGCAATCCATGCAAACCAACAATTACATACAAAAATGAGTACGATACATTTATTGTAAGGGTTAGTCCGCCTTGCCACAAAGCATTAAATCCAATTACTTGTAAGACGATAAATAACACGCCAAACACTAATGTTAATACTACCAAAGAGCGATACTTGGTCATTTCGCGTGCTTTAAACGCTTTATCTGCCAAATATAAAAACACACTGCTTAATACAATTGCTGCAGTAGAATACCAAAAAGCTATGGGTAAATCGAAACTCGTCCAATTGGCTTGATTTCTTTTTACCACATAAGCACTGGTTAAACCAGCAAACATCATTACAATACTTGCTATACCCACCCAAAGTGTAAACTTATGCGGGTGAACTTTATTTCTTTGTTTAATCGCCACTGTACTCATATCCGCTGCCCTAAAGCATTTTTAAAATTATTAAAAACAAATAGACGGAGGTTAGTGATGAATTTTATCGGCCAACAATGCGATGAATACTATGGCCAAATAAAAATAAGAACTAAACATTACGCGTCTTGCACTCCCCACATCCATTTTAACATACAATCGAATACTTAAAAAAACCATCATCAAATTACAAACCAATAAAATCCATAAACTTGTAATTCCGCTGATGTCGAAATAATAGGGCAATACACCTATCGGAATCATCAATGTGCTATACATGATGGTTTGAATTGCCGTAAATTTTGCCGGTCCTTTATCGCTGGGTAATAATTTAAATCCGGCTTTTGAATAATCTTGATGTGCTACCCAAGCAATTGCCCAAAAATGCGGAAACTGCCAGATGAACTGTATCGCAAACATCACCCATCCACCTGTCCACTCAATTGGTGCATCATAAAATGCTGCAATCCAACCAATCAAACAAGGTAATGCACCGGGTAATCCGCCCACCAAAACAGCAATGGAATTCACTGTTTTCAATGGGGTATAAATAAACCCATAGATAAACAAACTCACTAAACCCATCAAAGAACTTTGCCAGTTGAATACCAAGAGCATAATCAACAAGCCAATAACACCTGTAATAAAAGCAAAAATAGATGCATGTTGAACACTCATTCTACCGCTTGCCACCGGACGAGATGCTGTTCTTTTCATCATCGCATCTGTTTTCTTCTCTGCTATTTGATTGATTGTATTAGCCGAGCCTGTAATTAACATGCCGGCTAAAAACAACCACAATACATGAACAATATTGCGGTAGTCGGTAGCAATCAAATAACTCACCAATGTACTAAATACCACCAAAAAGCTTAAGGTGAATTTGATTAATTGAATATAATCCTTCACCACTGCAGCCAGTGAAAAAGACTTTGAACTAGCTATGGTAGTATTTTCAACAGACATTTTTTTCAAAAAACTTAAATTTTAACGCTACAAATCTTTATCCTCTAATTGTATTTACAACACTAGTTTTTAGTGATGACTTTCGTTTTCACCAATTGGCTCAGTTTGTGGAATAAAGTCTCTTCCATCTTTACCATAATCGTAAGCACCGCGATACACTTCAGGAATTTCGCCAGGCCAGTTTCCGTGACCAGGACGAATTGGTGTAGTCCACTCTATAGTATTACTTCCCCAAGGATTTGTAGTAGTAACTTTACGTCCTTTGAAAATGCTATAGATAAAATTGATTACAAATAAAATTTGAGCAGCAAAAACAACAATTGAAACAAAACTGATGAACTGGTTTAAACCGCCAAACATTTTAAAAGATTCCCACATTGAATAATCGTAGTAACGACGAGGCATACCTGCTAAACCTTCATAATGCATTGGCCAGAAGATTAAATAAGCACCTATAATAGTTACCCAAAAATGGATAAAAGCCAATGTATTATTCATATAACGGCCATACATTTTAGGAAACCAATGATACACTCCAGCAAACATTCCAAAGAAGGATGCAACACCCATTACAATATGGAAATGCGCAACTACAAAATAGGTATCATGTAAGTGAATATCTAAAGCAGAGTTACCTAAGAAGATACCCGTTAAACCACCACTGATGAATAAGCTTACAAAACCAATAGCAAATAACATTGCCGGTGTAAATCGGATATTGCCTCTCCATAATGTAGTAAGCCAGTTAAATACTTTAATAGCAGATGGAACAGCAATCAATAAGGTTAACAATACGAAGAAGGCACCTAAGAAAGGATTCAATCCGGTAACAAACATATGATGCGCCCATACCAAGAAGGCTAAGATGGCGATGGCAAACATTGAACCCACCATGGCCATGTAACCGAAAATTGGTTTACGAGCATTGGTAGATAAAACTTCTGACGACATGCCCATTGCAGGCAATAAAATGATGTATACTTCGGGGTGACCTAAGAACCAAAATAAATGCTGGAATAGAATTGCACTTCCTCCTTCGTTAGGAAGAATTTTTCCATTGATTACAATATCGCTTAAGAAGAAACTTGTACCCAAATTACGATCGAACAATAATAAAATTGCGCCGGATAATAAAACAGGGAAAGAAAGCACACCTAAAACCGCAGTAAAGAATAATGCCCAAATGGTTAATGGCAAACGCGTCATGCTCATGCCTTTTGTACGCAGATTTAGAATGGTAGAAATATAATTCAAGCCACCTAAAAGTGAACTTACGATAAACATTGCCATACTCACTAACCATAAATCCATTCCAATTTTAGAACCGCTAGATGCATCACCTAAAGCACTTAAAGGCGGGTAAATTGTCCATCCTCCACTTGCTGGTCCGGTTTGAACAAACAAAGAAGAGAACATAATGATTGAAGCAAGGAAGAAAAACCAATAGCTTAACATATTCAACATTGGTGAAGCCATATCTCTTGCACCAATTTGAAGTGGAATTAAAAAGTTAGCAAAAGTACCACTTAAACCAGCGGTTAATACAAAGAATACCAAGATGGTACCGTGCATGGTAACCAAAGCGTAATAAAACTCGGGTTGAATTTTTCCACCCTTAGCCCAATGCCCCAATAAATCTTCCAACCAAGGGAAGGTAGATTCTGGATAGCCCAATTGTAAGCGGAAGAATACAGAGAACAAGCCACCAATAATTGCCCAAATAATTCCTGTAATAAGGAATTGCTTAGCAATCATTTTATGATCTTGGCTAAAAACGTATTTGCTGATAAAAGTTTCATGATGGTGATGCTCACTGTGTGCATCATGTCCTGCATGTACGTCTGTTGCGTGTAATGCTGCGGTATTACTCATGTCTTATAATGGTTTCTTAATTTTTTAATTATTTTACTGCCGGAATTACAGTTGCCAATGGTGTTTTTGCCGGTACTACACTCGTTGCAGCTTTTGCTGTGTCGGACTGTACTGTTTTTGGTTTCTTATCCGGAAAAACAGAATAGTACTGAGGTACTTGTTCAGCAAGCCATTTTTTATAATCGGCTTCTGTATCAACTACTATAACGCCTCTCATAGAAAAGTGCCCTTTACCACACATTTGATCGCAACTGATTTCATAAGTGAAATTTTTGTTGCCAGTTTTTTCCTTCATTTGTTCTGTTGTGTATAAAGGAGTAAACCATAATGTAGTAGGAATTCCGGGAACAGCATCCATTTTCAATCTGAAATGCGGTAAACCAACATCATGAATTACATCCATAGCGTTGATAACCAATTTTACAGGTTTGCCAACAGGAATATGCATAGTTGCCCCAACATAAATATCATCTAAACTTGCAGGATCGCTAAAATCTACACCAAGATTGTTTGCTCCTTTAGTAAGCTTATAATTTTTTCTACCTAAAATATTATCAGTACCCGGATAACGGAAATTCCATCCAAATTGCTGTCCGGTTACTTCAACCACTACAGCATCTCTTGG
>JBMOEQ010000006.1:0-31687 GCA_049314655.1 Ferruginibacter sp.
TTCCCTTTAAATAGTCATTAATTGATTTGTTCCACGTGAAACAGAATCTTTTAATACAATATCCTTGCTGTAACTTTGCCTTCAAATGTTTCAAGAATACGATATAATAGTAGTTGGTGCAGGTCATGCGGGTTGTGAAGCTGCCGCCGCCGCCGCAAATATGGGTAGCAAGGTTTTATTGGTAACCATGAATATGCAAACGATTGCCCAAATGAGTTGTAATCCGGCAATGGGTGGAATTGCAAAGGGACAAATTATTAGAGAGATTGATGCTATGGGCGGATATAGTGGTATTGTAACTGATGAAAGTATGATTCAGTTTAGAATGCTAAATCGTTCAAAGGGCCCCGCCATGTGGAGTCCACGAGCACAAAGTGATAGGATGTTGTTTGCTGGTAAGTGGAGAGAAATGTTGGAGAATACACCCAATGTAGACTTTTATCAAGATATGGTTTCGGAACTATTGATAAAAGACGGACAGGTTTATGGAGTTGTAACCGGTTTGGGACATCATATTAAGTCAAAAGCCGTGGTTTTAACCAATGGAACTTTTCTAAATGGTGTAATTCATATAGGAGAGAAGCATTTAGGCGGAGGAAGAATGGCCGAAAAAGCCGCAACCGGTATAACAGAACAATTGGTAGCACTGGGTTTTGAAAGTAGTCGATTAAAAACAGGAACCCCTCCTCGAATTGATGGAAGAAGCTTGGATTACTCAAAAATGGAAGAACAGCAAGGAGATGAAGATATCATCGGATTCAGTTATCTACCTACTCAAAAAATAACCTCAACTCAACAAAGAAGTTGTTGGATTACCTATACCAGCGATAAAGTACATGATATACTTCGTACTGGTTTCGAAAAAAGTCCAATGTACCAAGGTCGTATCCAAGGCACCGGACCAAGATATTGCCCAAGTATAGAAGATAAAATCAGTCGCTTTGCAGATAGAGATCGCCATCAACTGTTTGTAGAACCCGAAGGTTTTAATACCATTGAAATATATGTAAATGGATTTTCATCTTCCCTACCCGAAGAAGTACAATTAAAAGCATTGCGATTGGTACCCGGATTTGAAAACTGTAAAATGTTTCGTCCAGGTTACGCTATTGAATACGATTTCTTTCCACCAACGCAATTAAAATTCAGTTTAGAAACAAAGCTGATTACCAACTTATTTTTTGCCGGACAAATCAATGGCACCACTGGTTACGAAGAAGCCGCTTGCCAGGGATTAATGGCCGGTATCAATGCGCACCAAAATGCGCACCATTTAGAACCCTTTATTTTAAAAAGGAGTGAAGCTTATATCGGTGTTTTGATCGATGACTTAATTAATAAAGGTACCGATGAACCCTACCGCATGTTTACCAGCAGAGCCGAGTTTAGAACTTTGCTTCGGCAAGACAATGCAGATTTAAGATTAACAGAAAGAAGTTATCAATTGGGATTAGCAAGTGAAGAAAGAATGCAATTGGTGCAACAAAAACTACAACAAGTTCAAGAAGCTAAAGACGCATTAAGTAAAATAAGTTTGGAACCGGAAGAAGCGAATGACTTTTTAATAAGCGTTTCTTCATCACCGTTAGTAAATAAGCAAAAGGTATTACAATTGCTTTTAAGGCCCAATGTAACGCTTGAGGCTTTAACAAACGCAATTCCATCACTTGCTAATAAGCTTATGTCTTTTAGTAGGGAAGTTTTAGAGCAAGTAGAAATACAAGCGAAATACGATACCTATATTGAAAAAGAAAAAGAACTGGTAGAAAAAATGAGCCAACTAGAAGATCTTATTATTCCCGATCAGTTCGATTATAATAAATTGGTTTCTTTGAGTAACGAAGCCCGTCAGAAATTTATGCGAATTCGTCCGCGTACTTTAGGACAAGCTTCCCGAATTTCAGGTGTTAATCCAAGTGATGTTCAAATATTAATGGTGTATATGGGGCGATAATAGATAATAACTCCTATACCGTTTGCGTTTGATAAAATAAAACTTTTACCTTAAAATACCCGTCATGCCACTACAATTTGCAGAAACCACCCCAAAAGAATTGGTTTTTGAACATGTTGCAGAATACCTGCATTTAAACCATTTACAAATTGCTAAACAAGATAATACGCGCCCTTGGGGAGGTTTTTTTGTTATTGAAGAATCCGATGCGGAAGCATTTATTCAATTATATTTTCCGCAGTATACCAAGGCCGATTTAACCATCTCAGGAAAACTTAGTCCTAAAATACTAATCGTTGCTCCAGAAAAAAGATTAAGCTGGCAATATCACCATCGCCGTGCCGAAATTTGGAAACTTATTGGAGGAGTAGCCGGTGTGGTAACAAGCGATACCGACGAAGAGAAATCAACCACTTCTTTAAATATCGGTGATATAGTAAAATTAAAACAAGGAGAACGCCATCGTTTGTTGGGCTTATCGGGATGGGGCATCATTGCCGAAATTTGGCAACATACCGATGCAGCACATCCTAGCGATGAAGATGATATTGTTCGGGTTCAAGATGATTTTGGAAGATAAATTCGTAGCGATTTGTTTACACACTTAAATGAATCATTACTACATTTCAAAGGCAATAGATGATGCAATTTTACAATGGTAGTTTTTTATACCATCCCTAAGTAAATTTTTTATTCCACAGAATCTAGTAAATGAATTATCCAAAGTGATTAAGATTCATTAAACGCATTCAAAGATTAAATGGCCTCTCACAAAGGGGTCATTTTGTTTTTCAACAAGTTTGCTTCAGTAAATGAAAGGTATAATCTGTAAATTAGTGCATTGCTAAAATAGCAGCATGCTAACTATACATACCATCATGAAAAAATTTCTTTCTGCAACCATTTGTTGCATTCTATTATTATCCTCCAACTTTATCCAAGCCCAAAGAAAACCAGTAGTGGTTTATCAAAATAGCAAATTTGCCATCTACCCCGATAGTGTTACTCAAGACAATAAATTTTTGGCACAAGCCAATTCTCCAACCGAATTGATTTCTAATTATAAAAGTCCGGCTAATAATTTTCAATCTGCTGTTGTAATTTTTAAACTCAGTATAAACGGAAAAGACAATGAAATGCCACCGGGGATAGATCATCAATTTAATTGTGTAGGAACAGACAATACCACCCCCATTGTTAATTTCGGCGAACAACTTAAACTCGATGGAAAATCTACAGCAGCATTTTTATTACCCGATACCAAATTTACTTTAAGGGTTGATATGCGTAAACCACTGGCCGACATGAATACCCAAGGATATTTCACAACCTATAATGGGAATAAAATTTATAAAGATGATTTTAAGGGATTATTTGTAGCCGGACCAACGGCGCCAATGATGTGGGATTTTGATAATTTGGTAAACAAGCCCGAATTGCGTTTAACCGATACCGATGGAGATGGTATTTATCAAACAACGCTTATATTAAATAAACAAGAAGATGAAAAGCAAACGGCATCTAACTGGAAACAAACAAAAAACACTAAAGCCTTTCCGCAATACCAATCGGATTTTACTTTATCCGACGCCATCTATAATCTTTCTTTAGAAGAAATGATGAATGCCGTAGAACCCGATAGTACATTTAGAACCGGAAAAGAGTGGGCGGGTGTTTGGACAAGAGATATCAGTTACAGTATTATTTTGTCGATGGCTTATTTACAACCTCAAGTTGCTATGTACAGTTTGATGCGGAAAGTAAATAAACTGAAAAAGATAATTCAAGATACAGGAACAGGAGGCGCTTACCCCGCATCCACCGATAGAATGATATGGGCAACCGCAGCATGGGAAATTTATAAAGCCACCGGCGATAAAAACTGGCTTAAACAATCATTCGAAATTATTCAAAATTCTATCGAAGATGATATCCTTAATGCATATGATTCTAAAACCGGATTGGTACTTGGCGAATCATCTTTTTTAGATTGGAGAGAACAAACCTATCCTAGATGGATGCAACCGGTTGATATCTATGCTTCAAAAACTTTAGGAACCAATGCCGTACATTACAATGCCAATATAGTTGTTGCTGCAATGGCAAAAACACTTAATAACAATAAAGCATACACGAAATATAATGCGCTGGCTCAAAAAATAAAAACGGGCATCAATCAATATTTTTGGCAACCCAATAAAGGTTATTACGGTCAATTTATTTATGGAAGAAACTATCCTATTTTATCTTCAAAATCCGAGGCACTGGGCGAAGCGCTTTGTATATTGTTTGATATTGCATCGCCCGATCAACAAAAAACAATTGTACGCTCTACACCGGTAATGGATTTTGGGGTGCCTACCGTGTATCCGCAAATTCCGGGCATTCCGCCTTACCATAATAATTCGGTATGGCCATTTGTTCAATCATATTGGATGTTAGCAGCGGCCAAAGCCGGAAACGAACAATCGGTGATGGCATCTATTGCCGCAATATATCGTCCGGCAGCAATGTTCCTTACCAACAAAGAAAATTTTGTGGTAGAGAATGGCGATTTTGCCGGCACACAAATCAACTCTAGCAATATGTTGTGGAGTTTATCGGGAAATTTAGCCTTAGTACATAAAGTGTTGTTTGGCATTCAATTTCAAGAGGAAGCATTAACATTTAAACCATTTGTGCCATACGCATTAAGGGGAAGAAGAACATTGAATAATTTCAAGTATCGCAATGCGGTATTAAATATTGAAGTAAGAGGATTCGGTTCTACCATTAAAAGTTTTATGGTGGATGGTAAACCCCAAACTAATTATTCATTTGCGGCAAACCAATCCGGCGAACATTCCATTAGCATAGAATTGGCTAACGAAAAAATAAACGCATCAACACAAAATGAAGTAGGTGCTTATACAACGCTTAACACACCTCAAGCTGTTATTGAAAATCAAGCGTTAAGTTGGGCACCCATAAAAGGGGCAAAACAATACCTTATCTATCAAGATGGAAAAAATGTTTTTTCTACCCCCAGAACACAGTATGCTATCACTTCAAAAAATTATGCAGAGTTTATGGTAATTGCTGAAGATGAAAATGGGGTACCTTCTTTTGCAAGCGAACCGGTAGCCTATACACCAACTTCAATCATCCTTGAGGCAGAAAAATT
The DNA here is from genome assembly GCA_049314655.1 of Ferruginibacter sp. Lineage (GTDB taxonomy): Bacteria > Bacteroidota > Bacteroidia > Chitinophagales > Chitinophagaceae > Ferruginibacter. Next base: position 5,118 of record JBMOEQ010000006.1, read on the forward strand.
TTATCCATCTTCAACCTTACCCTATAAAGGTGCATCGGGCGAAAAATTTGTAGAAACCAATACAACCAAAAACACCCGTTTAAATTTTCCGGTAACAATTCAAACGCCAGGATGGTATGCCGTTCAATTTAAATATGCTAACGGAAATGGACCAACGAATACCAGTAACAAATGTGCCATTAGAAGTTTATATGTAAACAAACAAATGAAAGGCACTATTGTGCTTCCTCAACGTGGAAATGAAGAATGGAGTAATTGGGGAAACACCAATGCTATTCAAGTATATTTAAAAAAGGGCAAGCAAAACATTTCGCTCGAATTTAAACCTTGGAATAACAATATGAATCTAGAGGTAAACCAAGCGATGATAGATTATTTAGAACTAACCTTCATAAAATAAAAACCTAAAAAAATACAATAAGTTACAAAGAGCGTTGTGTAAAAGCTGCGCTCTTTTTTTATTTATAATCACCTCAATCGAATCCCCAGTTTTTTCTTATCAATAATACCATATCGTTTTTTAGCAACCGAAAACCATAGTCGTAACAAAAATGATAAGTAGCGCCACTTTTAATACCTGTACAAGAATGTGTTGTATATAAAAAATTAAAACCACCAATTAACAAGCGTTCTTTATGAACTTTTAAACGTGGTTGATCATTATTAAAAAACGAGGATAGTACTTGTCTGTTTTTTCTTAAGATTTGATTGATGCGAACAACATTTTTTTCAACGGAAGATTTCTGTTGATTATTAAAAACGTTTCTGCAATTATCATCACAAAATTTTTTGTCGGATCGACCGCGTACTACTTTAGTACAAGTAAGACATTGTTTTTGGGCTACGGATAAAATCATGTTTTATTGTTTTGGATACAAAAACAAAATAACATCAAAAACGGGCACAAATGTTTCTAATCGTTTTTATACGGATGTAAACGTTTATAATAAGGAACAGGAAAATCAAACAGTGCATATTTGCATTAACAACCGGATGGCGCCCCGGAATAACCATTATCATTTTGTAACCCATGCATCTGAAAATGAGTATGGGCCTAACGTTCAAAATTTATTAATCATGTACACTGTAAAAAACAAAGTTCAACTCATCGGAAACTTAGGGGCTCAGCCCGAAATTAAAAACACCGATTCCGGGAAAAAATTTGCGCGCTTCAACATCGCAACTAACGAAAATTACCGTAACGCACAGGGAGAAAAAGTTACGGAAACCACTTGGCACAACATGGTTGCTTGGGGAAAAGTGGCTGATATTGCCGAGAAATATCTTCAAAAAGGTACCGAAGTAGTTATTGAAGGCAAACTCATCAGCAGATCATACAATGATAAAGCCGGTGCAAAAAAATATGTAACCGAAGTGCAGGTAAACGAATTGCTCCTTTTAGGCAGCAAACCGAAGGCTTAAGGTTAGGGTAAGATTGACTTGGTGTGCTGCCTTGTACTGACTGATGGTTGTGCAAAAAAATTGATTCGCCAACACAAATCAACACAATGTTTTCAACAATGGTACATGGGGCAACCTGTATATACTAGAAAATAAAATGTTGTTTCTTGGAGACAAGTACAGCACCCAAGCAATCTTTTTTTATCAAACGATGAGTTGTAAAAATTGACGAACGAATTAATATCTTCACCAACATTACAAATGCATTAAAGTATTCCATTGACAGATTTAGCATTTATACAAAACCCGGCAGATTTAGCAAAAGCCTATTTGCGCTTTACCCAAACCTCTGTTTTTTTAACAGGAAAAGCCGGTACGGGTAAAACCACATTATTAAAATACATTAAAGAAAATCCCATAAAAAATACGGCAGTTGTAGCACCAACCGGCGTTGCTGCAATGAATGCCGGAGGAACAACTTTACATGCATTTTTTCAATTGCCGTTTGCGCCCTTTATTCCTGTTGATGGAGCATTTAATACCCAACTTCAAGCCAATACACGCCAATCGTTGGTACATAAATTACGCATCAACTCGGAACGTAAAACCATTTTGCAAAAACTGGAATTATTGATCATTGATGAAATTAGTATGGTGCGCTCAGATGTACTTGATGCGGTAGATTCCATATTACGTAATGTAAGAAATGCACCGGCATTACCTTTTGGTGGTGTACAAGTTTTGTTTATCGGCGATTTACATCAACTGCCACCGGTAGTACAAGAAGAAGAGTGGAAAACACTTTCATTGTATTATAAAAGTCCTTTCTTTTTTCACAGTAGAGCAATTCAGGATACACCTCCGGTTTATATTGAATTGAATACCATTTACCGACAAACAGATTTAAGTTTTGTAGACATACTCAATAAAGTGCGCAATAATGAAATGGATGAAAATGCATTTGCATTATTGAATAGTAGATACCAATCCAACTTTATTCCGCCCAAAGAAGAAAACTACATTATACTTACAACACATAATTCAAAAGCCGAAACCATCAATGCCGAAAAACTTCGGGCGTTGACAACGAAATCATATTTGTTTACTGCAGCAGTTGAAGGAGAATTTAGCAACAAGGCTTTTCCGGCCGAGATGGAACTACAATTGAAAGTAGGTGCGCAAGTAATGTTTCTCAAAAACGATATAGAAAAACCAAGAAGATTTTATAATGGCAAGATTGGTATTATCGAAAAAATTGAAACCGATAAAATTTTAGTGCGTACCAAAGATGATGTAGATAGCATTGAAGTTAAAAAAGAAAAATGGCGCAACATCAGATATGTAAACGATAAAACCACCAACAAAATAGAAGAAGAAGAAATAGGTGCGTTTACACAATTTCCATTACGTTTGGCTTGGGCAATTACTATTCATAAAAGCCAGGGATTAACATTTGAAAAAGCCATTATTGATGCGGCGGCTTCATTTGCACCCGGACAAGTATATGTTGCTTTAAGTAGGTGTACAACATTGGAGGGCATGGTTTTGAAAAGTAAAATTGGTCAAAAAAGTTTACACAATGATGAGCGTATTATTGATTATTCTAAATCGGCACAACAAATAAAACCGGCCAATGCGGTGTTGATGGATTGTATAGGTGCTCACCAAAGTACCACCATATTTTCTGTATTTAATTTTTCGCCAGCTTTTGATGTGGCAAACGATTTGTTGGCTTTTGCAGAAACGAATGGAAGCTCATTTGTTCAACATCCAAAAAATGAAATTGAACATTGGTTAGCGTTGATAGGCAATATAAAATTGGTTGCAGAAAAATTTCAACCTCAATTAAAAGCATTGTTACAACAAACGGTTATTCCGCAACAGAACGATGCTTTGCAAACAAGGATAAAAGCTGCGGTTGTGCATTTCGTTCCGTTACTAGAAAATATCATTGAAACCATTCAATTATGTAAAGTAATTTCGGATAGTAGAGATATTGCGCAAGCTTTTAATAAATTGGGTATAGCATTATTGCATCAACTTCATTATTGTTTATTTCAATTAAAATCGTGTGCAAATGGCTATCATCAAGAATACTTGTTAGAGGAACGTCAAAAATTTCAATATCCGTCCTTTCCTTTTAATGTATATTCTAGAAAATCGAAATCGTTAATCAATGACCATCCACATCCCGAACTGTATACTGCACTCAAACAAATTCGGGATGAAATTTGTGATGAAAAAAATCTTCCTTTGTATTTGGTTGCCAATTCACAAGCCTTAGATGAAATGGCAAGGTATTTACCAAAAGATGAAAACGAGCTTTTAGAGATTGCTGGTTTTGGACCTAAAAAAACACAACAATATGGACCTAAATTTCTCCCGGCAATTTTGGCATATTGCGAGCAACATCAATTGGTTTCTGCAGTAGAGGGAAAAACAATTTCAAAAAAAGAAAAAAAATCAAGCTCAACAAAGGCAGATAAAACACCCAGTATGGAAATCAGTTTTGCTTTGTTACAAGAAGGCAATACCATAAGCGAAATTGCGGAGCTAAGAAAATTAACCACGGGAACCATTATAACACACTTGCTTCATTATGTTCGTGAAGGAAAAATTGCAAGTAAAGATTTGTTAGATCCAGCTACAATTGAAGCCATTCAAAAAGCTATTGATATTCATGGAATGGATGGTACAAAACAAATAAAAGAAAATATTGCTGAAGAAATTACTTACGATGAAATAAGAATTGTGTTTGCAGAAAAAAGATATTTATCCAACCAACTAATAACAGATATAAAAAATTAGTCTTGATAAAAATCTATTAGCGCACCAAAGTAACTATTCACCCAACCATCTACAATATCTTCATAATCTTCATCAGGAATATTGGTATGCAGTAATTCTGCAGAAGTGCCGTTTTTATGTTCGTGTAATTTTATGGTAACGATGGATGGATTTTCTTGTTCGCCAAAATACCATTCTTGAATAATCTTTTTATTTTCTTCGAATTCTATATTTTTTCCAACTATACTTCCTTCCCATAAAGAAAATTCTGTACCCGGCGTGGTGCTCATTTCGGCCTTTTCGCCTGTCCATAATTGTATCGTTGCCGCAATGGTTAATGCTTTATAAACAGATTCCGGACTTTCCGGAATGATAAAATACTTTTTAAAATCTTTCATTTTTAATATTCTAAGCAATAAAGATAGAACAGCCATACGGATTTTGTAAAATCTTGTAAAATCGCTGTGTAGGGGCAAAAAAAAACCAGCGTAAAAACACCGGTAATTTTTTTGATCCGAACCCTAAGTAAATATCTTAAATGAATTATATCGTATTAATGTGCACTTTTCAATTTCACGCTTTCTCTATTATATATTCATATTTGATGCCAAAACCTTAAACCCATAATAATCAATCAATTAGATTATTGGCACTATCAAATTTTTCCACGAAACGGAAAAAGCCACAGACAAATCTATAATTGAGAAATTGATTGAATTGGCTTTTAAATTAGATGGCAGGTTGTTTATAATGGTTGTATAGGGCAAAAAAAACCAGTGTAAAAACACCGGTAAATTTTTTGATCCGAACCCTAAGTAAATATCTTAAATGAATTATATCGTATTAATGTGCACTTTTCAACTTCACGCTTTCTCTATTATATATTCATATTTGATGCCAAAACCTTAAATCCATAATAATCAATCAATTAGATTATTGGCACAATCAAATTTTTCCACGAAACGGAATAACGAATAGAACAAATCCACAAATGAGAAATTGATTGAATTGGCGTTTTAATTAGAAGGTAGATTGGTTATTATGGTAGTGTAGGAGCATAAAAAAAACCAGTGTAAAAACACCGGTCGATTTTAATCCGTACCCTAAGAAAAACTATCTTAAATGACTTTATTGTTGTAAGAAGATTAACCCCATTTCGTTGTCACTGTTCTGTTAGGTAGTTTACACAATTGATGCCAATCTATACAACTCAATGCCAGTAAGGGTTTAATGAATTAATGCGATTTAAAATACTCTACGATTTGGAAAAATATCTATCTAGTGGATTGAATTGCGCTTAATTATTGAATTTTTAATTCTCCTGGAACCTGCAGTTGTTTACTGTTTAATACCAATATCCTGGCGCCTACTAAAATATATTGGGTTCTATCTAAAAACGAACTTGAATTGTTTATTGGATTGATGATGATTTCGGCTCCACGTTTTAAACTATCCGGAGGCATTCGATTGTTCTGCCAATTTGCAGCATTGCTCCAATTTCCACTACCATTAAATATATAAGCCGCATTGTTGGTTTCGTTACATACAAATGGATCTTGAATACAGGTACGTTGTTTTGAAACACCGGTGCTATTGATGTAAACATTTTCAAATTGTACGCCGCTATTACAAGAAGATTTTAAATAATAGTTTAAGAAAGGAATTAAAAAAGAGATGGATTTTCCCGTAACTGTATTCAAAGGAACAGCTGTGCTATTGCAAAAAGAAAAAATTTGTCCCGATACACAGGGTACATCATTATTAGCAAATTGACAATGCAGCGCTCCGGTTATATTAATATATGTTTTACAGGAATAAGGGATATTGTTGTACATCGTTAATTGATTGCTATCTCGAGCAATACAATCGGCACTACCCGAAAAAATGAGTGCAGGCTTTTGAATCAACAACGCAGCAGCTTTTGAAGAGGGCGTAGTTTCTGCAGCACAAAAATTAAATATTGCGTTTATGGATGGCAGATAGTTCATGGCTAAAAAACTACAACCTCCACCCATACTATGTCCACCCACTGCCGATCGTTGAGCAACCCTTCCTAATAAAAAAGATCCTGCCGAATCGTTTAATGCTAAAATAGTTTTTGTAACAAAAGCGATATCTCTTCCTAATTGTTCGTGCGATGGAAATGCCGTTCCTTCCGTGGTTGGAAAAGCAACAATAAAACCTTGTTTAACCAAACTGTCGGCCAACCAATTATAGGCGCTGTAAGGTGTAAGATAACCGTGTGCAAAACAAACTACCGGAAATTTGGCACTATCCAAAACCACCGGAAAATTATCTCCGGTAGCTGTTCCCGGATAATACAATTCGGTGGGCACTACTCTATTTAACCTGTTGGCATCGATGAAATTTATGGTTCTATGTGCAACCGCATAATTTTGTCCATAGAAATGAATCCAACCAATCAAACAGCAAAAAAAGAGGAAACCATATTTCATGAATAGAAGGTGTTATACAATACCATGTTTGGCAAAATATCTACTTTTTAAAAATACCCAATTAAGGGTATTAAAAACCCATAGAATTGAAATTAAGTTTATGCCATGAAAAAATACATTTTAGTTTGCTCAATTTTATTCAGTGCATTCCAAGCTATTGCACAAGATACAGTTGCAATTAAACAAGCCGAAATAAAGCCGGTAGAACTCATCAACACTTCTTCAAGAGCAGTAATGCTGCTTTCAAATTTTTTTAATGAAGAAATAACAGCCGAATTATTAAAGCAAATTTCTGCCGAAAAATTAGAGGAAGTAAAAGCAAGTTGCAATTTGTCCGATTATCCAAATTGTATCCAAGATTCCTTAGAAAAAAATCACGATAGAGAATCTGAATATTTCAAAACTTTAAAAATCTATCAAATTGCCACATTTGATAATTTTAGAAATGGAGAAAGTTTTGGACGGGAATCTATATTGTGGGTGCCGGCAGCCGAAAATAGTAAAGCAGATGGCACTTGTACATTCACTAAAGATTTTTACATCGTCATTCCCACAAAAGATATTCGTTTGTTGTAATTATTAATGCAATCGTTTGTTATTTTATTCGTGTTTGTTTTACACATTAGTTTGCACTAATTTTAATGTCTAAACAAAAACGATTGATATGCAAATACGCCAACTTATTACTGTACTCTGTATCAGTACCATATTATTTTCTTGCAATAATGGTGGAACAACAACTACATCCGAAGCCAACGATAATCTTAAAATTGATGGTCACCCCGCTTGGATACTACAAGGCAATATCTACGAAGTAAATGTTCGTCAATATACGCCCGAAGGAACTTTTAAAGCATTTGAAAAACACCTTGATCGCTTAAAAGAAATGGGTGTTCAAACTTTGTGGTTTATGCCCATTACGCCAATTGGTGTAAAAGACAGAAAAGGACATTTAGGAAGCTACTATGCTGTAAAAGATTACACTGCAGTGAATCCCGAATTTGGAACGCTTGAAGATTGGAAGCATTTGGTTAATAAATGTCATGAAATGGGCTTCAAGGTTATTACCGATTGGGTGGCTAACCATACTTCTGCCGACCATGCTTGGTTAGAAAAATTCCCCGATTTTTATGTTCGTGATTCGGCAACCGGAGTAGCACTTTCTCCATTTGATTGGACAGATGCCCGTAAGCTCAATTATAAAAATGCGGCCCTGCAAGACAGCATGATTAAATCTTTACAATTTTGGATTCGCGAAACCAATATTGATGGTTACCGTTGCGATGTGGCAGAAGAAGTGCCTGCTGAATTTTGGAAAAGGGCTATTGATACACTACGTGGTATGAAAAATGTTTTCATGCTAGCAGAAGGTAATAAAGGCTGGTTACATACCGCAGGATTTGATGCTACCTATACTTGGGATGCTTTTGGATTATTTAATAAAATTGTAAAAGGGGAACGCACAAATGCATCTATTGACAGCGTATTGGCAAAAGTAGATTCAACCTTCCCATCAAATGCATTGCGGATGTATTTTACCAGCAACCACGATGAAAACAGTTGGAACAAAGCCGATTATGGAACAACACCCGGTGCTTCACATGCCCCATTTGCTGTGCTTACTCAAACCTTGAAGGCAAGTGTACCTTTAATTTATAGCGGACAAGAAGAACCATTCCTAGATAGTTTAAGTTTCTTCTATAAAGACACTATTTTATTCGGAAAATTTGAAAGATCCAACTTGTACAAAAAACTGCTCGATTTGCGTAAAAACAATGCGGCACTAGCAGCCAATGCAGCTTTTATAAAAATTAATACGGGTGCCGATGATAAAATATTTGCCTTTACCCGTGAAAACGAGGGTAAAAAGATTTTGGTTTTACTCAATTTAAGTGCAGGTGCACAAAAAGCTACAATTGATGCAGCAGCATTAGCAGGAGAACCTACAGAATTATTCTCCGGACAAAAGCAAAAGATTGCCGATAAAACAGTAATTGATTTACAGGCTTGGGATTATAAAGTATATGTTTATTAATCAATTGGTTAAAAATTTCTTCAAGGCGATCCATCATGGGTCGCTTTTTTTTGTCATACAATCAACATGATATACATCATAGAAAAGCCCAATATCAGGGTATAAATTTGCATCGTAAACTCTAGTTAAACACTAGACATCAAGCACGATTATTGTTTTTTAAATAGCTGTTTATGAAAACAGATGCAATAGAAACCGCGGTGTTACCAACCACCGATCCCCGAGCAAAACTACTGGCTGCTCGCATTAAAAAAGAAAATTTTAGGCCCGATGCATTAATCGAAATATTACATGCTGCACAAAATGCCTATGGATATCTTCCGATGAATGTACTTAAATACATAGCTAGGGCACTAAAAATTCCACCCGCCAATGTATTTTCAACGGTAACATTTTACCATTTCTTTTCGCTAAAATCTAAAGGCGATCATACCTGTTTGGTGTGCACCGGAACGGCATGTTATGTGAAAGGCGCCCAACAATTATTAGAAGAAGTTGAAAAAGAATTTGGTATAAAAGCAGGCGGCGTAACGCCCGATAACAAGTTTGGATTACAAGTAGCCCGATGTATTGGTGCTTGTGGTTTAGCTCCTGCAGTTGTAATAGATGAAGAAGTGCAAGCAAAAATTAGTGCACCCGATATGATTCAAAAAATTCACGAGAAAATTGGTTGATTATGAACAGGCACGAACTAATCGCTACCGCAGATAAAGCAAAGGAAAAACACCACCATTTTAAGAAAAAAGTTTGTGTGTGTTGCGGTACAAGTTGTATGGCTTCAAATGCCGAAGGGGTATTGCAAAAACTACAACAATCACTTACAGAGAATGGTCTTAATGATGAAGTAGAAGCGTCATTAACCGGTTGTATGGGATTGTGTAATCAAGGCCCATTGGTAAAAGTGTTGCCCGATAATACCATTTATCAAAAGGTAGATACAGAAAAAATTGATGCAGTTGTAAAAGCACAATTCGTAGATAAGCAACCCCTGAAAAACATGTTGCTATTTTCCGATACAAGAGAAGAGCCGTTTGTAAATGCAGAAGAAGATCCATTCTTTAAAAAGCAACATAAAATCATTTTAAAAAATTGCGGCGTAATCAATCCCGAAGATATTGATGAATATTTGGCATATGATGGTTATAAAGCATTGGATAAAGCCCTTTCTTTATTGTCGCCCGAAGAAGTGATTGCCGAAATTAAACATAGCCGTTTAAGGGGTAGGGGTGGCGCCGGATATCCAACCGGAATGAAATGGGAAACCGTTTATAAATATGTAAACGACCAAAAATATGTGATTTGTAATGGCGATGAAGGCGATCCGGGAGCATTTATGAACAGAAGTGTTTTAGAAGGAAACCCGCACAGTGTTTTAGAAGGTATGCTTATAGCAGGATATGCCATAGGTGCTACTAAAGGATTTGCTTATATAAGAGGCGAATATCGTTTAGCCATAAAACGATTTGAAACAGCCATCAAACAAGCTCGAAAATTAGGTTTGTTAGGCAAACAAATTTTGGGCACCGATTTTTCATTTGATATAGAAATCCGAATTGGCGCCGGTGCATTTGTATGTGGAGAAGAAACCGCATTGATTGCTTCTATTGAAGGTAAACGCGGAACGCCTAAACCTCGGCCACCATTTCCTGCCGAATCGGGTTTATGGGGCAAACCTACCCTCATTAATAATGTAGAAACTTACGCCAATATAGCCCCCATCATTTTAAATGGTGGCGAATGGTTTAGCGAAACTGGCACACCAAAATCGGCCGGTACCAAAGTATTTGCATTGGCCGGAAAAATAAAATATTCCGGACTCATTGAAGTGCCGATGGGTACTAGTTTACGAGAAATTGTTTTTGATATTGGTGGAGGCATTGCCGGTGATGGCGAATTTAAAGCCGCACAAACCGGTGGTCCATCGGGTGGTTGTATTCCCGAAAACCATTTAGATGTGGGAATGGATTACGAATCTTTAATGAGCTTGGGTTCAATTATGGGTTCGGGCGGATTGATTGTTATGGATAAGCAATCGGATATGGTGGATGTTGCCCGTTTCTTCATGGAGTTTTGTATGGATGAAAGCTGTGGAAAATGTGTTCCATGCAGGGTGGGTACCAAAATGATGCACGATTTGTTGCAAAAAATTGTAGACGGAAAAGGAACGCCACTGGATATAGAAAGATTAGAAGAATTAGCGGTTTATGTAAAAGAAGCCAGCTTATGTGGTTTGGGCGGATCGGCTCCTAATCCTTTGCTTAGCACATTACGTCATTTCAGAGAAGAATACGATAATCGAATTACACAATAACTCAGTTGAGTAAACGAAATTAAATGCGCAGTCATGGTTACTATTAGTCTTACCATAAACGGAAATAAAATTACCGCAACACCGGGCAAAACCATTTTAGAAATTTGCCGCGAGCAAAATATTCCCATGCTAACCCTTTGTCATTTAAAAGGGATAAAAGATGTGGGTGCATGCAGGTTGTGTTTGGTAGAAATAGAAGGGGTAAATAGATTGTTATCGGCCTGTACTACTAAGGCAATGGATAATATGATTATTAGAACTGATACCGATCGTATTAAAAAATACCAACGCCTTACCAGTGAATTGTTATGTGCCGAAAGAAACCATGTGTGCTCAGTTTGTGTGGCCAATGGTAGTTGCGAATTACAAGATATTGGTTATGCTACCGGAATGGATCATATTCGATATCCTTATTTAAATCCTTCTTGCGAGGTGGATGCTTCTCATCCGTTTTTTGTAATAGATCATAACCGTTGTATCATGTGCACGCGTTGTGTAAGGGTATGTGCAGAAGTAGAAGGTGCATTTAATTGGGGCGTAATGAATCGTGGTCATGAAGTGCGTATCATATCTGATTTTAATACGCCTTGGGGCGAATCCGAAACTTGTACATCTTGCGGAAAATGTATGCATGCTTGTCCTACAGGTGCTATTTGGTCTAAATCAGCCGCACAAGGCCAACTGCAAAAAAATCCCGGAATGATAGAAGCGTTAATGGAAAAAAGAAAAATGAATTTGTAAACCTACAATTGAGATAACCGAGGTTATATCAACTCAAATAAAGTAAAAATGGCAAAGAAAAAAATTGCAACGGTATGGTTAGGGGGATGCTCGGGTTGCCACATGTCGTTGTTAGATATTGACGAACGCATACTAGAATTAGCGGCATTGGCCGATATTGTAAAGTGCCCTATTGTAGATGGTAAAGATTTACCCGAAGTAGATGTTACTTTAGTAGAAGGCGCAGTTGCCAGCGATGAACATTTACACGAAATAAAAAACATCCGCAAAAAAAGCAAAATTGTTGTGGCGTTGGGCGATTGTGCGGTGATGACAAACGTAACGGGTATGCGTAATTATTTTGCGGTGAAAGATTTAATAGACACTGCATATGTAAATGCGCCGGCTTGTGATGGATTAGGTGTTGTACCCAATGATCCCACTTTATTAAAACTTACCGATAAGGTAGTGCCATTGCAAGAAGTAATTAAAGTAGATGTGGTTATACCCGGCTGTCCACCAAACGCCGATACCATTTTTTATGTATTAAACGAATTATTGAATGATAGAATTCCTGATTTGCAGGAAGCTAAAAAATTGAAGTATGGATAATATGGAAAAGAAAAAAATTATCATTTCGCCTGTAACCAGAATTGAAGGCCATGCAAAAATAACCCTTCAAGTAGATGATAATGGATTGGTAGAAGACGCCTTTTTTCATGTAAATGAATTTAGAGGATTCGAAAAATTTTGCGAAGGCCGTTTGTATACAGAGATGCCTGTGATAACACCAAGGATATGTGGAATTTGTCCGGTGAGCCATGCTGTATCCAGTGTAAAAGCTGCCGAAATGATTCAAGGTATTAAACCTACCTATACCGGAAATTTATTAAGGCGATTGATTCATTTAGGACAAAACATCTCTTCTCATGCTTTATCCTTTTTTCATCTCTCGGCGCCCGATTTTTTATTGGGTTATGATAGCGATCCGGCAACAAGAAATATTTTAGGGATAGCAGAAAAATTTCCGGACATCGCTTTAAAGGGCATTCGTTTGCGAAAATTTGGACAAGAAATCAGTGAGCGTATCACCGGTAAAAAAATTCATATCATGGGTATTGTTCCGGGTGGTATGGGCTTTCCATTATCGGAAGAAAATAAACAAGCATTATTGGCTTGGATTCCGGAGGCTTTAGAAACGGCACAATTGGCAATTGGTATCATCCGTAAATTTCAACAGGATAATGCCGATATGGTAAACAGTTTTGCGCCCTCACGTACAATGTACATGGGCACTGTTGATGAAGCCGGCACACATGAATTGTACGATGGAAAATTAAGAATGATAGATGAAGCCGGTAAAATTGTTTTTGACCAAGTAGATCCGGCAACTTATTTGGATCATATTGCAGAAAGATCGGTAGGATTTTCTTATTTAAAATATCCGTATTACAAACCCTATGGTTTCGAAAAAGGAAGATACCGCGTGGGCCCATTGGCAAGATTAAATGTGGCCAGTAAAATGAAAACCCCGTTGGCACAAAAAGAATTCGAAATTTTTAAAGCAATTGGAAATGGCGAACCAGTGCACGGCACATTCTATTATCATTATGCTCGGTTAATAGAAACCTTGTGCAATATTGAAGAAGCAGAAGCAATTTTAAACGATCCCGAAATAACATCTACCGTCATTCAAAATCATGGCAAGTGGAATAGCCCCGTTGGTATTGGCAGCTCCGAAGCACCTAGAGGTACTTTGTTTCACCATTATATAACCGACGAATCGGGGAAATTAAAAGCCGTAAATATGTTGATTGCAACCGGACAAAACAATCCGGCCATGAATCAATCTATATTAGATGTTGCTCAACAGTACATCAAAGGACACGATGTAAAAGAAGGCATGTTAAACAGAATAGAATCGGCCATTCGTTGTTACGATCCTTGTTTATCTTGCTCAACCCACGCACTTGGTAATATGCCAATGGTAATTGAAATTAAAAATAGAACCGGTGATGTGTTGAGAGAAATAGAACGCAATTAATTTTCTTTTGCACTAATTTTTTTGATAAGCTCAATAATTAAATCGGTAGCGCGTTCTGCGTTTGCTAAAGCCGATTCGGAGAGCAATGTGCCCAATTCAAAATAATACCCTTTTACCGAGCATACATAAAAATCGGTATGTTGTTTATACAAATTACTGCTAATTGCTGCCAAAGTTTCTGCATCAAAATGATGTGAATTACTTTGATGCAGTAAAGGTTGATTGTTTAAAGGATACAACTGTACATCGTGCTGATTGTTTTCTACCGCCGCATCTACTATAATTACGTGTTTGTAATTTTTAATTGTTTCGGCTAATGACGGATCTAATTGTATGCTGGTATAAATTTCAATATCATATTGCTTCATTTTTTCTAACTGATCGCATATATAATGGCCAATACCATCATCGCTTCTGATAGAGCTGCCAATTCCAATAACACAGATGGAACTTTTCGATATCGTTTTATTGCTAGGCAAACAAAGGGTTTGTGGGTATTAAATGTGATTACAAATAACCCAACAAATTGGATGAAAATGAATGAGGATGGTTTTATCAACGTATGATTGATGTCAAATACTATAGGAATCTATTCGTGATTATATCATAAAACAACGTTTAAACCACATCCTTTAGTTGTTTTTTCCTTTCAATAATTGCTTGTATAACTATTTTCTTCAATCAAAACTACGGCTTATCGCTTAATTCTATGTCAATAAATATATCCACACCAATCTGCCTAAAATATGGTATTCGTACCTTCGCGGCATGTTGAATTATTTAGCCGAATTGAATGAACCCCAACGCGAAGCAGTAACCCATAAGGATGGTCCAATTATGATTATTGCAGGTGCCGGAAGTGGAAAAACGAAAGTACTTACCACACGTATTGCACACCTTATGGGGCATCACCATATAGATGCATTTAATATTCTTGCCCTCACTTTTACCAACAAAGCGGCCAAGGAAATGAAAGAAAGAATTGAAAAAGTGTTAGGCAATGCCGAAGCACGTAATTTATACATTGGTACTTTTCATAGTGTGTTTGCCCGAATTTTAAGAGGCGAAGCCAACAAAATTGGTTACCCCAACAATTTCACCATTTACGATACCGATGATACAAAAAGTGTAATTAAAACCGTCATCAACGAATTAGAGTTAGATGATAAACACTATAAACCCAATACGGTTTACAATAGAATTTCATCGGCAAAAAATAGTTTGATTGGTCCAGCCGAATATTTAAACGATTGGGCTATACAACAAGAAGATGCAAGAGCCAACCGCCCTGCCATCGGAAAAATTTATGATGCTTATGCCAAACGCTGTTTTAAAAATGGCGCCATGGATTTCGATGATTTGCTTTTTAAAATGTACTTGTTGTTGAAAAACCATCCCGATGCATTGAGCAAATACCAACGCAAGTTTAAGTACATCATGATTGATGAGTATCAAGATACCAACACTTCGCAATACGAAATCATT
This sequence comes from Ferruginibacter sp., assembly GCA_049314655.1. GTDB lineage: Bacteria > Bacteroidota > Bacteroidia > Chitinophagales > Chitinophagaceae > Ferruginibacter. The sequence goes on from JBMOEQ010000006.1 coordinate 20,357, forward strand.
AAGCTTTTAGGTGCCATGCACGAAAATGTTTGTGTGGTTGGCGATGATGCTCAAAGTATTTATAGTTTCCGCGGCGCTACCATTGAAAATATCTTACAGTTTGAAAAAGATTATGATGATGTAAAAGTGGTGAAGCTGGAACAAAATTACCGCAGCACCAAAAGCATCCTTAATGTTGCCAACGAAATCATCAGCAATAATAAAAACCAATTGCCCAAAGCTTTGTGGACAGAAAAAGGCGAAGGCGATAAAATTAAATTAGTACGCACGGCAACCGATAACGAAGAGGGTAAATTTGTAGCCGATGTTATTCAAGAAGAAAAATTGCGCAATCATTTTTTTAATAAAGACTTTGCCATTTTATACCGCACCAATGCTCAAAGCCGGTCGTTTGAAGAAAGTTTACGCCGCATGAATATTGCCTATAGAATTTATGGTGGCTTATCGTTTTACCAGCGCAAAGAAGTTAAAGATTTTATTGCTTATTTAAGGGTTGTTGTAAACCCAGCAGATGAAGAAGCGCTAAAACGCATCATCAATTATCCGGTAAGAGGTATTGGTAAAACCACCATGGAGCGTGCAGTATTGGCGGCCAATGAAAACAATATTACGCTTTGGGAGGTAATGAAAAACGCCGCTCAATTTGGATACAAAGCCGGCACGTTGGAAAGCATCAATAATTTTGTGTTGATGATTCATATGTTTCAAAGCGAGATGGCTAAAAAGAATGCGTTTGAATTGGCATTCATTGTTGGAAAAAATACCGGACTGGTTAAAGAATTGTTCAATGATAAAACTACCGAAGGTTTAGCCCGTTACGAAAACGTACAAGAATTGTTGAACTCCATTAAAGAGTTTACAGAAACCCCCATGAATGAAGAAGATGGCGAAGTGGGCGATAAAGGATTGGGTACCTATTTACAACAAATTACTTTACTTACCGATGCCGATAACGATAAGGATGAAAATGCCGATTCGGTAAAATTAATGACCATTCATGCGGCCAAAGGTTTGGAGTTTGATTGTGTATTTGTTGGCGGCATGGAAGAAACACTTTTTCCCAGTGCAATGAGCATTAATACCCGAGAAGAATTGGAAGAAGAACGCCGATTATTTTATGTAGCTATTACCCGTGCCCGTAAAAAACTTTGGCTTACCTATGCCAATGCCCGTTACCGGTTTGGACAATTACAACAAAACGAACCCAGCAGATTTATTGAAGAAATGCCGGCAGAACAAGTTGATAGAAGTTTTGCGGGTGGCGGTATGCGCAATCAACCGAGTGGTGGAAACAATAATTGGAGTAGAGGAAATGATAATGGCTCTGGTGCAACACGTCAATGGCAAGAGCGCCCGGCACAAAAACCTACCGCTTCTGCCCAAAGCCGCCCTGCATATTTAGTGCCACAGCGCCCGGCGAATAAAGAACATACGCCTTCGGCCGATTTTGCACCAAGCGATACCAGTAATTTGCAAGCAGGACAAAAAGTAGAGCATCAAAAATTTGGCTTTGGTGTAGTTCAAAAAATGGAAGGATCGGCACATAACCCTATTGCTACCGTTTTGTTTGATATAAATGGCGAAAAGAAAATTATGCTCAACTATGCCAAATTGCGCATCATTGAGTAAGCTTCAATCTTCATTAACAAAACGCTTTACCTTATTTGCGTACTTTTGATTTCAAATTACACGAAGTGAGTTTAACCATCTATACTAAAGACCTTGTAAAAATTTATGGAAGTCGCACGGTAGTAAACCATGTGTCGTTCAATGTTAAGCAGGGCGAAATTGTAGGATTATTGGGTCCTAATGGCGCAGGCAAAACCACCTCTTTTTATCAAGTGGTTGGGTTGGTTAAGCCCGATGAAGGCGAAGTGTTTTTAAACGATATCAATATTACCCGTTTGCCCATGTATAAAAGAGCACAAATGGGCATAGGTTATTTACCGCAAGAAGCCAGTGTGTTTCGTAAGTTGAGTGTAGAGGACAACATTTTATCGGTATTAGAAATGACGAAGATGAGTAAGCCCGATCAAAAGCTAAAATTAGAAACTTTATTAGATGAGTTTCGTTTACAACATGTACGAAAAAACAATGGCGATACTTTAAGTGGCGGCGAACGTAGAAGAACCGAAATTGCACGAGCCTTAGCTGTAGACCCCAAATTTATTTTATTAGATGAGCCATTTGCCGGCGTAGATCCTATTGCCGTAGAAGATATACAAGCTATTGTTGCCAAACTCAAATTTAAAAATATTGGCATCCTTATTACGGATCATAATGTAAATGAAACCTTATCAATTTGCGATAGGGCGTATTTGCTTATTGATGGAAAAATATTTACACAAGGCACTGCTGAAGAGTTGGCCGGAGATGAACAAGTGCGTCGTTTGTATTTAGGCAGAAACTTTGAATTGAAACGTAAAGATTATTTACACGACGAAGCAGCCAAGTAACAACATTATCTTATCGCCGAAAGGATGCCGCAGCATTGGGTTTTCCTTCTAACCAATCGCAAGCAGCCATACTGCCCAACCTAAATCGAAAAGGTACTTTCGTGATTTTTTCGAACTTCCACTCTTGCTTACAAAAAAATCCTAGCGTATTTATATAATAATCGGGCCTTAAAATTGGTTTAGATAAAGTATAGGTATTGGATACATGAAGGGCATGTTGCTTTTTGGTACCGGCAAAAAAAGCTTGTTTGCCCCTGGAAAGCAATGGATTAGGGCTAATTGTTTGCGCAAAACCGCTCGCCTTAGCAAAAATCATGCAGAAAATTAAAATTTTAGCTTTTTTATTCACAATACTAGGTTCTATCTATGTAAATTTACGGCATTAATACGTTTAAGTATTAGATAGAAGAATGGATTTTTATTTCCAACCTTTGAAAAATGACCTATCATAAGGTCAAAATAATTTTATAAAATGGCTTTAAGTCAGGGACTATATCAAAAACAACTACAAAAACTCTCTCCGCAGCAAATTCAGCTGATGAAGCTGCTTCAGGTGCCTACTGCTCAATTAGAAGAACGAATTAAAGAAGAATTGGAAGAAAATCCGGCTTTAGAAACCGGCGAAGATGCCGACGCCGATGATTATGAAGAAAAAGTTGATGAATTTGAAACTAACGACGAAGTTGTAGAACCCGATGGCAGTGAAGATGAATACGATAATATAGACATCAGTGAATATGTGCATGAGGGCGATGATGATATTGCCGATTATAAAATGCGGGATGATAATTATCCCGATCATGATGAGGATAAAACCATGCCCCACCGCGTAGAAACCGGTTTTAATGAATTGATGTTAGAACAGTTGGGCTTATTGAATTTAGACGCTCATAAACATAAAATTGCCGAACAAATTATTGGCAATCTCGATGACGATGGCTATTTAAGAAGAGACATCAGTGCAATTGTAGATGACTTGGCCTTTCGTCAAAATATCATTACCACCGAATCGGAAATCTTGAGTTTAGTTGTTCAAATTCAACGTTTCGATCCACCCGGAGTTTGTGCCCGTAACCTGCAAGAATGTTTATTGCTGCAGTTAGAAAGAAAAGTTGAAGAAGGCGCCCATGTAGAATTGGCCATTAAAATGTTGGGTAAATATTTTGATGAGTTTACCAAAAAGCATTACGAAAAAATTCAGCGCGGTTTAAACATCAACGACGACCAGTTACGCGAAATCATTAATCAAATCATCCGCCTTAATCCCAAGCCCGGAGCCAATATCGGCGATATCGGCAAAGGAGAAGGATATGTAATTCCCGATTTTTTTGTGCTCAATAATAATGGCAAATTAGAGTTGAGTTTAAACAGCAGAAATGCACCCGATTTGCGCATCAGCGAGGGCTATCGCGATATGTTGAAAGATTATGAGCGTGGGTCTAAAAAAGATAAACGCCAAAAAGAGGCAGTACTGTTTATTAAACAAAAGATAGATGCAGCCAAATGGTTTATTGATGCCATCAAGCAACGCCACGATACATTATTGGGAACGATGGGCGCTATTTTAGATTATCAGGAAGCGTTTTTTATGACTGGCGATGAAACCGAATTGCGGCCAATGATTTTGAAAGATATTGCCGAAAAAACCAATTTAGATATCAGTACCATCAGCAGGGTTGCCAATAGTAAGTTTGTACAAACCGAATTTGGATCTTATCGTTTAAAATTCTTCTTTAGTGAGAGTTTACAAACCGATAGCGGCGAAGAAGTAAGTACCCGAGAAGTGAAAAAAATTCTGAGTAATTTGATAGAAGGTGAAAGTAAAAAACATCCGCTCAGCGACGAAAGACTAACCGAATTGTTACAAGAAAAAGGGTATAATATTGCCCGAAGAACAGTTGCAAAATATCGAGAGCAATTAAATATTCCAGTTGCTCGGTTAAGAAAAGAGTTATAGTGTTTACCTTCATTATCATTTAATTTATTGTTATCATGGATACCACTGGGATTCGCTCTACTGCCCCAATAGACATACAACATACACCTGCTGTTCAATCGCCGGTATTGTCTTTTTTGGCCAAATTAATTTCCTATGTTTTTCATCCGGTGTTTATACCCTTATATGTTACTTGGTTTTTAACCTATGTACATCCAGGATATTTTGCTGGATTTGGAGTAGAGGGCAAACGCCGTATTTTATTATTGGTTACATTAAATGCGGTATTGTTTCCTATTATTACTGTTTTGTTATTAAAAGGATTGGGTTTTATTGATTCGCTTTTTTTACGCACACAAAAAGATAGAATCATTCCTTATATCGCTTCCATGATTTTCTTTTTTTGGACACAATATGTATTGCGCGAACAACCACAAGTGCCCCGTGTCATTGTAGCGTTTATGTTTGGAGTATTTATATCATCTTCTGCAGCACTCATTGCAAATATTTACAATAAAGTAAGCATGCATGCTATTGGTGTTGGCGGATTAATTGGTGTACTCTTAATGGTAGTATATCAAAACACCATGCTGATGACGCTGCCGCTTTCGGTTGGATTTTTAATTGCCGGTTTAGTATGCAGTTCGAGATTAATGGTAAGCGATCATAGCCACCGAGAAATTATTACTGGCTTTGCTATTGGTTTAGGTTGTCAATTGGTTGGCGCAGCAATGTATTTGTGATGTTTAATGTTGGGGGTTGAAATTTTCACGCAAAATTACAGCAGGTACGCACCTCTAATAATAAAATTCTCAAGAACGGGTGTAAAAAAACGGTTTACTTTTTTGCAGATTCAATAGTGTTAACCGCAATGGCAGTAGGTTGAATAAGCTGCCAGCAAAGCGCTAAAATAAGGTAACTCAAATCGCGGTGTTGAATATCTTCCGGGGGAAATTTATCGGCAATTAAGCAAGAAGCTATTTCTTCTCCTGTACCGGTATGTAGAAATGTAATCTTGGCTTCAGGTAAATTATTGATCCGATACTGAAACTTCTTATTTTCCAAAACTACTAATCCGTTATTTCCAAACCATTTATCATAACCAATATAGCCTAATTCTATGCCGTATTCGTTTCTAAAAATATACTTACCGTTCAATGAACCGGTATTTTCTATGTAAAATAAGCGTTGATAATCGGCTGTAAGTAGTCGAACCGAATGTTGAGTTGGATTATATTTTACGATCAATCCACAAGAATCATTATTGAGTAAATGATATTCTTGAATTGCTGCCGATTTACTATTGACTAATATCCATTTCATATAACACCATATATATTCAGAAAACTACAACATTTTTTGGCTGCTAAAAACCATTAACAGTTTGGTAACATTAAGGTAACATAGTGCCGACATTGATGAATTTTTTTTAAAAATGCGAACATATATCTCGTTTCATCTTTGTTTAACATTTGATTTTTTTTGATAAACAAAATTGAAAAATCGGCAAAAAAACTATCCTTTTAGGGTATTGTTTGATTGAAAATATAATTGTCAATTTGTAATAGCAAAAAGTTTGTATTTAACTCGGTTGTAGTCATTTGCCCGTTTTGTTTCCGACCAATACCCAAGAAAAGAATTTTACCGAGAAAGTTAATAGTTCGAACGCTGTTTCATATCATAAGATGTGGGCAGCGTTTTTTTGTTTCAAGGAAAAATCCCATATAACTAATTTTTTTATCAAAAAAATACTAAAAAAATTAGTGTGAATAAAAGAAACTATTTATCTTTGAACCTGATACTACATTTACACGCAAAACCAGATACATCACTTAAACATTAAAACAATGAGTAACGCAGAAAAATTAAAGGCACTGAAATTAACGATGGACAAAATCGATAAAGATTTTGGCAAAGGATCGGTAATGATCATGGGAGAAAAGCCACATGTGGAACAAGAGGTCATTTCAACAGGTTCGCTTGGGCTAGATGTTGCGCTAGGTATTGGAGGTTTACCTAAAGGAAGGGTTGTAGAAATTTATGGTCCGGAAAGTAGTGGTAAAACAACAATAGCAACACACGTTATTGCAGAAGCACAGAAGAAAGGCGGCATGTGTGCATTTATAGATGCCGAGCATGCATTTGATAGTAATTATGCACAAAAATTAGGGGTTGATACCGATAATTTATTGATTTCACAACCCGATTATGGTGAGCAGGCTTTAGAAATTGCCGATAGATTGATATTGTCGGGTGCATTAGATGTTGTAGTGATAGATTCAGTTGCTGCTTTAGTTCCTAAAAGTGAATTGGAAGGGGAAATGGGAGATAGCAAAATGGGTTTACAGGCAAGGTTAATGAGCCAGGCGCTTCGTAAACTTACCGCTACTATTTCTAAAACAAACTGTTGTTGCATATTCATTAACCAGCTTCGCGAAAAAATTGGCGTAATGTTCGGTAATCCCGAAACAACAACAGGCGGTAATGCATTAAAATTCTATGCATCGGTTCGTTTAGATATTCGTAGAATGGCACAAATCAAAGATGGCGACGAAGCCATTGGTAACAGGGTAAAAGTAAAAGTGGTGAAAAATAAAGTGGCCCCACCTTTCCGCCATGCAGAATTCGACATCATTTTTGGAGAAGGCATTTCTAAAACCGGTGAAATCATTGATATGGGCGTAGAATTGGGCATACTTCAAAAAAGCGGAAGTTGGTTTAGTTATGATACCAATAAATTAGGTCAAGGTAGAGATTCTGTAAAACAACTTTTATTGGATAATCCGGAAATGGCTGCAGAAATTGAAGCAAAAATTCGGGTTAAGATTGCCGAAATGCAAGCCGCATAATACTGTTAAATTTTGATGGGTTAGTAAATAAACAAAGTCCTCCATTCTTGGGGGACTTTTCATTTTTTAAATTTCTTCATTTTCAAAGATTTGGTCAAAAGCAGTTGTGAAAACCGAAAATAAAAAAGCCACTATCAAAAGTGGCTTTTCGTATAAAATCTTCAAATAAACTATTCGGCTTCTGCAACAACTTCTTTTACTTCCGGAATCATTCTTTTCATCATGCCTTCAATGCCGGCTTTAAGTGTAATCATGGAAGAGGGGCAACCACTGCAACTACCTTGTAACATTAAGTTTACTTTACCATCATCGTAGCTTTTAAATTGTATAGCCCCGCCATCCATTTCAACTGCAGGTTTTACATAATTTTCTAATAATTCTTTTATACGCTTTACTACATCATCATCATCTGCACTTACTTCATTAGAGCTTTCTGTTTTCATGGTAGCTAAAGCAGCTTCATTAACAACAGATTTGCCTTCTTCTAAATATTCCTTCAAAAATAATTTGATAGTAGGGATCACATCTTGCCAATCGTCGGTATCACTTGTTTTAGTTAAGGTTACAAAATTGCTAGCTATAAAAACAGATTTGATAAAAGGAAAAGTGAATAATTCTTGCGCTAAAGGAGAGGCTGCAGCACTTGTTTCATCGGGTAAATCGATACTTTTTCCAGGATACAAAAGTTTGTTGGCTACAAATTTCATTGTTTCCGGATTGGGCGTCATTTCTGTATATATGCTAATCACTGGATTGCCTGTTTTAATCATGATACTCTTATTTATAGTATAAAATTAACGCTAATCGTGTCAATAAGTTTACGAAAAATGGAAAGATATTCATCGTGCAATTGTTTTGTAGATTGTATTGTAACATTCTACTTGCAAAAAGACTTTGAAAATTAACAACCCATTGCGTCACAAAATTTTGTAAAATTGACAGATTAACTAACATTCCATATATATTTGTTTACTTAAAGATGAAACACAAACGCACTGCTTTTTTATTGTTTATAGTACTAGCGTTACAAATGCTACCTGTAAAGCAGGCCGTGCAATATTTTTTTATTGACAATGTTTTATCGGAAGAATTGGTGCATACCAACAAAAGTGCCGAGAAACAAATTACAGCCGATGATGATTTGCTTTTTCAACATTTTGCGCTTACAGAAAATTCAACCAATCCTCAAAATACAATTGATAGCAAATCCTTTACTGTAAATTTACCTTTAACAGTAAGCAAAGAAATTCACACTCCACCACCCAATAACAAACTATAAAGGATGTATTGATTTGATGATTTGTTTAACATGATCATTTCTTGTATATACCCTGTATAATGCGTGACAATTATTTTTCCTGTATTAAGTTTATTATTTAATTGAATATTTCTAATGAGAAAGTTTTTTCAAACAAGTACAGCCGATTTTTCGGCATCTATTGTTGTTTTATTGGTAGCCCTGCCACTTTGTTTGGGTATAGCACTTGGATCGGGTGCGCCACTATTTTCGGGCATTATTGCAGGAATTGTTGGCGGTATAGTTGTTGGAATACTTAGTGGATCGCATTTAAGTGTAAGTGGGCCTGCAGCCGGATTAACCGTTATTGTTGCTACTGCAATATTAAAATTACAAGTGTATGAATCTTTCTTATTAGCTGTTGTTATTGCTGGTGTATTGCAAATAGTTTTAGGATACATTAAGGCCGGAGTAATTGGAGATTATATTCCCAATTCGGTAATTAAGGGCATGTTAGCGGCAATAGGACTGATTTTGATTTTAAAGCAAATTCCCCATTTTATAGGTTACGATGCAGATTTTGATGGCGATGAAAGTTTTAATCAGGCCAACCAAGAAAATACATTTACCGGAATTTTTAAAGCACTCAATTACATTACTCCCGTAGCAGCATTTATAGGAATGGTTTCTTTAGTGATTTTAATACTGTGGGAATTGCCAATACTTAAAAAGAAAAAATGGTTGCAAGTTGTTCCCGGGCCGCTTGTAGTAGTAGTGGTGGGTACATTATTAAATGAATGGTTTAAAACGAGCAATACTTACGAAGCATTACAGTCCGAACATTTGGTTGCTTTGCCAATAGCCACTTCTTTCAATGGTTTTGTGTCGTTTTTTACAATGCCTAATTGGAATGCAATAACCAATATTGATGTTTGGATAACCGGTTTTACATTAGCAATAGTAGCAAGCTTAGAAACCTTATTAGGTATTGAGGCGGTAGACAAATTAGATACACTTAAACGGGTTACACCACCCAATAGAGAGTTAAAAGCCCAAGGAGTAGGAAACATAATTTCAGGATTATTGGGTGGTTTGCCTTTAACATCGGTTGTAGTTAGAAGCTCGGCCAATGTTGCCGCGGGTGGAAAAACAAAATTATCGGCAATATTTCATGGTATATTGATGCTTCTTTGTGTGATTTTAATTCCTGTGATTTTAAATAAAATTCCGCTTTCGGCTTTAGCGGCAATACTCATTTTTACTGGATATAAGTTGGCCAAGTTTTCATTATTTAGCGATTATTATAAAAAGGGATTGGATCAGTTTTTGCCTTTCATAATCACCATTATAGCCATTTTATTAACCGATTTATTAAAAGGTATTATTGTTGGAATAGGGGTTGGATTATTTTTCATGATACGTAGTAATTTTCACTCTGCTGTTTTAGTAGTAAATGATACCAATAAGTTTTTATTCCGGTTTAGAAAAGATGTATCATTTTTAAATAAACCCATTATTAAGAAAAAATTAGAAGAGGTTCCCGAAAATTCTTACGTATTGATTGATGCTACTAGAGCCGATTATATTGATAAAGACATCATTGAAGAAGTAAATAATTTTTTAGTACATGCACATCTTAAAAACATTACGGTTGAAATAAAAAAGAGCTTGTATAAGCCTGTTCATCTTTTATTCAAAAAACCTACAAAAATTGAAAAACTATGAAATCGTACGATAAATTATTATTAGAAAATAAAGCTTGGGCACAAGAAACGATAGAAGATGATCCGGAGTTTTTTAATCGATTAACCCATATTCAATCGCCCGAATTTTTATGGATTGGTTGTAGCGATAGTAGGGTGCCGGCTGATAAAATTACCGGTACTCAACCCGGTGAAATTTTTGTACATCGCAATATTGCCAATATGGTTGTACATACCGATCTAAATTTACTCAGTGTATTACAATATGCAGTAGAAGTTTTAGAGGTGAAGCATATTATTGTTTGTGGGCACTATGGTTGCGGTGGCGTAAAAGCTGCAATGACTCAACATAATTTTGGCATCATCAACAAATGGTTAAAAAACATAAAGGATGTTTACCGGTTTAATCGAGAAGAAATTGATCGTAGACCCAATGAAGAAGATAGACTGAACAAACTCATTGAATTAAATATTCATGAACAAGTATTAAATCTTGCTAAAACATCAATTGTGCAACGAGCTTGGCTAAACCGTCAGGCACCCGATTTACATGGATGGGTATACGGATTAAACGATGGATTGATTAAACCAATTTTTGAACTTAAAGCAGGCACTACAATAGATCCATTATATACATTCGATGATTTGCAAATGTATTAATGCAATAAAAATTGAAAATAATATAAGCGCTATTTGTATGTGAAATATAATAAGTGGTTTTAATATTATTGAATAAGGCTCCAATATAATGGAATACCTACCGTAATATTAAATGGAAATGTTAGTCCTAATGCCATTGGTAAATATAAACCCGGATCGGCTTTTGGGGCAGCCAAACGCATTGCTGCAGGAACCGCAATATATGAAGCACTTGCTGCTAAAACTGCAAACATAAATCGATTTGTTATGTCGTCTGTAATAACCGAACTTAAAAGTGCTATAATACTTCCATTAACCAAAGGAATTATCATTGCGAAAATGAATGGAAACCATCCGAACGAAAAGAATGCTTTTAGCTTTTTGCCACTTGTAACACCCATATCTAGGAGGAAAATAGCAAGAAAGCCTTTGAAAAGGTCGTTGGTAAATGGTTTTATTCCTTCAGCTTGTTTGGCATTGGCGATAAAACCAATAACTAAACTTCCGAGGA
>JBMOEQ010000007.1:0-30663 GCA_049314655.1 Ferruginibacter sp.
AGAAAGTTAGACAAATACTTGTTGAATTCATTTTTAACAAAAGAAAATTCTTTTTCCAAAAATTCAATTTCGTTTCTTAATTTTTGTTGTCTTTTGATGTTCTTATCGTCGGTGTCTATTTTTAAATTGTTTACTTCATTCATTCTCTTTTCTTGGTCGAGTACATCTTTCTGCAATTCGTCTATAAATTCATCTTTTAAGATAAATTGATTTTGATAATGTTCGGCCTGCATCAAAAAATCTCTATCCGTTCTGCAGTCAACCACTTGACTCAGTCTGTTTTTAAGATAGCTATTTTCTTGTTTACAAAAATCGAGCAACCTTTCCCAAGTGAAAATTTCATATAAAAACTGTTCGGATTTGTTAACCTCCCGATCAGTTTTTTTATCACTTTTATATAATTGTTTAATCATGATTCGCAATTAATGAATGATTATTTTGGTGTCGCACAACAACCATGCACCTCTTTTTTTTCTTTTTCAATAGCCGGACTAACATAAGGAATACCTAATCCCATTCCTCTTAGAATTAACAAACATGCAATCAGCATCATCATATAAGGGTAAAACTGCCTAATCTTTTTACGGAAATTGATGCTGATATAATCTCCAAAAAAAGCTACCATCCACATTGCAGGTACCGTTCCAAAACCAAATGCTGCCATAAATACCACACTGCTTGTTAAATCGCCGGTTGCAATACTGCCCGCAATCGCCATATATACTAAACCACAAGGCAACAAGCCATTTAAAACACCAATAGAATACAGTGAAGCAGGGTTTTTAGAAAAAAACAATTTGCCAATTCCGCCTCGCAGTACTTCAAAAAAACGATTACTCCAGTTAAAATGTTTTAATGCAACCGGAAAATATTTTGCTAATAATATAATTACCAAAATACTAACGCCTAAAACAATCGACAACCATTGTTGAAATCCAAATAAAACCATGCTTTTGCCAATCATTCCAAATGCAAAACCTAAAAAGCTGTAAGTTGTAACCCTTCCAAAATTGTAGAGTAAAACCCCTAACAGTTTAGATTGGGTGGTATTGTTATTAAGTGGTAACGACAACGCTAACGGCCCACACATGCCTACGCAGTGAAAGCTGCCGATAATGCCCATTGTAAATGCTGCAATGATCAACGTTGTCATAAACTACTTTTGTGTTTTAATTTGTTTTGTTTCGATAAATGGATCATAAACAAAATACCCGTTGCTAAAAAGGGTAGGCCATAAATTAGGGCAACTTTAAATTGTTCATGATATCCATAATAACCTAACATAAATGCTCCACCTGCAAGCAGTAATACGGTACCTGTTTTTTCACTGATCCAACTAATCGCATAACCAATTATTGGAACCATCAACATGGCTAAAACCGGATAAAATTCGGCGCCTTTACCATTCATAATATCCGGAATGCCTTCGCCAACTATAAACAACATAAAGAAAAGACATACGAGCATACCCACACTTTGTGCGAGTATTTTGTAGGCATTGTTAAAATGCGCTTTGCTTTTAGGCTTGCTCATATAAATATTTTTTCTTCGTAGTAATAGCTTTTGCCATCCACTACCCAATTGATTTGTATTTCATGCAACCCTTTATTGATTGCAGGAATGATCATTTTATACACATTGCTATCTTTTACATTAAAAGGTTGTGCAATGTCTTTTTTTGAATCTGATGGGCAATACAATAAAACATCGCCCCCAATTGCTTTTCCTAAAAAGTCTTTCGGAAAAGTTATTTCCAATTCATTGTTTACCATTTTGCAAACCACCGAAGCCGAAAGGTTACCGGTTCTTTTGCTTTGTTCAATTCTATCTTGATACTTTAACTCTTTGGCATAATAATCGGATGTAACCAAATCTGTTGTTTGATTGGCAGATTTGAAAACCAAGAACATAATTCCGGCAACAAAAATTCCATATCCTACGAGTATTTTATATCCCCAATTCATGTGTTTGATTTTAGTTGTATACTTCCGGACCAATAAATTTAGCCGTAATGGTTTTTAATTTTACATTGTTTTGATACAGTCCAATTTGAATTTCCGTTTTCCAACTTTTAATTTCATTCCTATTGAGTTTAACAAAGAACTGAAGCGTGTTATACTCTTCTTTTTTTACGATCAAATCACTGCTGCCTACAAAACTTATTTCGCCAGGGTGATTTTCTAATTTCAAGGTGAACGGAATATCCAAATGGGTTTTATTCACTAATTTCAAACTGTACAAATTGGCAATTCTTCCATCTGGTAAACTGGTGTACGTCATACCTGAAGTGCGCATTAATCTTGCATCGAGATCGGTTCTACTCACTAGCAAAAACACCAATAAAGAAATCAATAAAAACAAAACCACTGAATAGGCTTTTATACGGCCGGTGAATTTTAGTTTTACTCTATCTTTAATACTGTTTTCAGAAGCATAACGAATTAAACCTTTAGGCTTTTTAATGCCCGTCATGATAGCATCACAAGCATCTATACAAGCAGTACAATTCACGCATTCTAGTTGGGTGCCGTTTCTGATATCGATACCGGTAGGGCAAACCCTTACACAAGCTTCGCAATCAATACAATCACCAGATTTAACTTCCGGATGCGGTGCAACTTCTCTTTCTTTTACACCTGCAGCTTTGCCTCTTGGCTCGCCACGTAAATAATCATAGGCTACTACGATAGAGTTTTTATCGAGCAATACGCCTTGTAATCTTCCGTACGGACAAACCACAATACATGCTTGCTCTCTAAACCACCAATACACAAAGAAGAATACCGTAGTAAAACCTAATAATGAAATTAATGTGCCGGTACTTTCAGCAGGATGTGTGATATCTTTTATCAACACATCCATACTGATTAAATAGGCTAAAAAGAAATTAGCGATTAAAAATGCCAGTGCATAAAACACTACGAATTTTAAAACCCGCTTTGTTATCTTTTCCGAATTCCACGGCATTGCTTTCAGTTGCTTTTGCTTACCGGAATCGCCGTCTATCCAATATTCAATTTTGCGAAATACCATCTCCATGAAAATGGTTTGAGGGCAAGCCCATCCACAAAATATTCTTCCAAAAACTACTGTAAATAAGGTTACAAAAACTATGAAAGTGATCATGGCCAATCCAAAGATGTAAAAATCTTGAGGCCAAAATGTCATCCCAAAAATGATGAATTTCCTTTCCAAAACGTTCAACATCAACAAAGGTTCGCCATTGATTTTTAAAAAGGGAATGGTAAAAAATACGATTAAATAAAATATACTGAAGTACGTACGTAAATTATACAATCGCCCCTTAGGTTTTTTTGGATTAATAAAGTTGCGATGTCCATCTTTTGAAATGGTAGCAACAGAATCTCTAAAAGTCCCTGATTGATCGATGGGTTTATATGTTGTTGTTGGGGTTTCCATTATTTTGTTTTTACAACGGCGATACTGTCTGCTTTTACAACAACACTATCTGGTTTCGCAACTGGTGCATCTGTATACAAATCACCTTGAGCTGCTTTAGGATTTGGAGGATTGGTGCCTTTTAATGTTTTTACATAACTAGCAATTTGGCTCATTTCTTTTGGACTAAATTTACCGGCCCAAGATTGCATGCCTTTATCGGCGTAACCAACTTTCAATGTATTGTAAATGTCGTTGAGCGATCCTTTATGTATCCAAAAATTATCGGTTAAGTTTGGACCCGCACCGCCTTCGCCTAATTTACCATGACAAGCCACACAATTTGCTCCGTAAATTTCTTTACCGGTTGCTATACCCGTAGCATCGGCCATTGGTACATTTTTTTCGTCTATTTTGTCTTTGTTGTTCGCATCGTAAGCTTCTTTTTCAACTCTTGCTTTTTCCATTTCAGATAAATATTCTTGAGATGGATTTTTGCCGGAGCCCATTACATGGAAATTGATGATGTAAACAAAAGCTACTGCAATGGTAATATAGAAACCATATTTCCACCATGGTGGTAACGCATTGTCTAATTCTTTGATGCCATCATAATCGTGGTCTAATAATACGTCTGCTTCTTTTTCAACCGGAACAGCTTTGGTGAAAATTTTCTTATCCAAGTTATTCCACCATTCCATCAATTTGGATGGTTCTCCAACTGCTTTACCAGGAAGCAATTCTTGATACATTCTACGGATACCAAATCCTAAGAATAAAATAGCGCATACTTCTACGATGATTACCAATACCAACAGATAAAATTCATTTGGATTTAATCCGCCATAATTGGGAACAACTTCAACCGGAGCTGCGGCATCGGGTGTTTGTGCAAAAGATAATTGAGCCATTAAAACCAATAAAATGGTTATTACTGCAGTGCCTGCAGCTTTAGATTTTTCTAATACTTGACGGCCCATTACAATGAGTACTTTACCTAATCCCCAAACAATAATAGCAAGTATTACTGCTGTTGCAACCAATAGGTAGGCCAACAGATTTGTAGGAGAGGTTACTTTTTGAGGAGCTGCATCAGCAGCAGTTTGTGCCATTGCCGGAAGAACTGCCATAATTAAAGCAGCACAAGTAACGGCTATTTTGGGCAATTTTGGAAGCATATATTTCATACAAAGAAAATTATAAGGTTGATGAGTTAACTGGATTATCATTACTGTCTAATGGAATATTCGATAATTCGGATACAGTTTTTTTGTCCATCTTTTTTACTATGTAGAGTAGTACAATGAAGAACACAAAAAATATAACCAGCGATATAATCGGATATATCTCAGCATTAGTAATCTTTTCAGCGTATTGTCTAATAAACTTAAACATGATTAACGATTTTGAGCTGGGGTTGGTGATTTAGAAATATCTTTCCCTAAACGTTGCATGTAAGCTATCAAAGCAATTACTTCTCTGGAAGGTGCTACTTTAATACTATCAGCAAGTAAGTTTGTTGAAATACTTGTAGCTTGTTCCATTAACACTGCATTGGCTGTTTTTTCAAATCCTTTTTCATACGGCACACCAACGGTACGCATTGCATTGATTTTTCCTTCAGTAGAGGCGGTATCAATGGTTTGTTCCAATAAATGTGGATATGCAGGCATGATAGAACCTTCACTCATTGATGATGGCTCTCTAAAGTGACGGAAATGCCAGCCATCTGTTTTTTTCAAATTACCTACACCTTCTCTAGCTAAATCTGGACCTGTACGTTTACTTCCCCACTGGAATGGATGATCGTAAACAAATTCACCAGCTTTAGAGTATTCGCCATAACGTTCTGTTTCACTTCTAAACGGTCGAACCATTTGTGAGTGACAAACATAACAGCCTTCTCTTTGGTAAATATCTCTACCTTGTAATTCAAGTGGTGTGTAAGGTTTAACACTGCTTATTGTTGGTACATTAGATTTGATTAAGAATGTAGGCACCATTTCAATAGCCCCACCAATTAATATTACTATTAGGCTGAGTACCATAAATAATACCGGTTTTCTTTCCAATCTTCTGTGCCAATGTTCGCCAGCATGTGCATGGTGCTCTTTTTCAATTGGAGCAGCTTCTGCAGCTTCATCAGCAACCAAACTACCGGTTTTTACAGTTTTGTAGATATTATAAACCATAATAAATACGCCAATCAAATACAACAATCCACCACCTGCACGCATTAAATAAAATGGTTTCAAGTAAGTAACTGTTTCAAGGAAAGTATATTTTAATTGTCCAGCTTCAGTGAATTGTTTCCACATAGAGCTTTGTGTGAAACCAGCCCAATATAAAGGCACTGCATAAAATATCATACCTAAAGTGCCTAACCAAAAATGGTTATTGGCTAATTTTTTAGAATATAATTCGGTTTTGAAAATTCTTGGAATTAACCAATACAAAATACCGAAGGTGAGCATACCGTTCCAACCTAATGCGCCAATATGTACGTGAGCAATAATCCAATCGGTAAAATGTGCAATAGCATTTACATTCTTTAAAGAAAGCATTGGGCCTTCGAAAGTAGACATACCGTAAGCAGTTACGGCTACTACCATGAATTTTAAAATAACATCGTCTCTTACTCTATCCCAGGCACCTCTTAAAGTTAATAAACCATTGATCATACCACCCCAACTTGGGAAGATGAGCATAAAGCTAAAAGCAACGCCTAGAGATTGTGCCCAGTTTGGTAAAGCTGTATACAAAAGGTGATGCGGACCAGCCCAGATATACAAGAATATCAATGCCCAAAAGTGAATAATTGATAAACGATAAGAGAATACCGGACGATTAGCTGCTTTTGGCATGAAATAATACATCAACCCTAAGTATGGTGTTGTTAAAAAGAATGCCACCGCATTGTGGCCATACCACCATTGTACCAAAGCATCTTGAACACCTGCATACCAAGAATAACTTTTAAAAAGACTAACGGGCATTTCAAAAGAGTTTACAATATGCAAAACTGCAACTGTAACAAACGTGGCGATATAAAACCAAATGGCCACATATAAATGCTTTTCTCTTCTTTTGATGATTGTACCAATCATGTTGATACCAAATACAACCCAAATGAGTGCAATGGCAATATCTATTGGCCACTCTAACTCTGCATATTCTTTTGCAGTGGTTAAACCTAATGGAAGTGTTAAGGCTGCAGCAACGATAATAAGCTGCCAACCCCAAAAATGAATCTTACTTAAAAGATCGCTGAACATTCTTGCTTTACACAATCTTTGGAGCGAATAGTAAACGCCCATAAAAAGACCATTACCAACGAAAGCGAAAATCACTGCATTGGTGTGTAAGGGTCTTAGTCTTCCGAAAGAACCATATTGTGTAATGTTTAAAGATGGGAAAACCAATTGCAATGCTACCCATAATCCGGCTAACATTCCAACTGCCCCCCAAAGGATGGTGGCAAAAGCGAAGTTTTTCACAATCCTGTTGTCGTAGTAGAATTTTTCGACCTGCATAGTGTTTATTTGTTTTGAGTTGATTTTACAGTTTTGGTTGTTGTAGGTGTTGGCTCTGCTGAATTGTCTTCAAATAGCATACGAACGGAAGGGGTGTAATCATCTTCATACTGCCCGCTTTTTACACTCCATAAAAAAGCAGCCAGGAAAGCCCCGGCAACTACTATACTTATACCTATTAACATGAAAAGTGCGCTCACAATACAAGATTTTACAATTTCAAAAATAGAAGTATACCCACGCTTACGAGGTGATGAATGTCAAAGCGATAAATGATTGTGGTCAGTTCAAATTATAGACCTAATCTCTTGGCTGTTAAAGAAGAAAGTAAGGTTACAAACAAAACAATACTAATACTGCTGGCAGGCATTAAAATGGCAGCTATTACCGGCGATAAAGTAGCCTGAACCGCAAAGGATAGTCCCACGAAATTGTATAAAATAGACAAAACGAAACTTGCCGTTACAATGTTTTTTCCGGCCTTGGCAAAAGCAAGGTATTTATCCAATAAATGCACATTTTCTCCATTTAAGATAGCATCACAAGCCGGGGAAAATTGGGCATTATTATCGCTAACAGCAATTCCAACCTGACTTTGCATTAGTGCCCCGGCATCGTTTAACCCATCTCCAAGCATTAAAACTTGCTTGTTTTGCTGTTGAAGTTGTTGCACATAATTGAGCTTGTCTTGTGGCGATTGCCTAAATAATATGTTGGTTTTGCTCCCAAACATTTGTTCTAAATTCTTTTTCTCCGTGTTATTATCGCCGGATAAAAGATGCAGTTCGTATTGAGGTAATTTAGCTGCAAGTGATTGAATACCATTACGATACTGGTTGCTTACCGTAAATTTGCCCATGTGAATTTGATTGTACATAACATGCACATGCGATCCGGTATCCCTAGTTAGGTGTAAATCGTTGTTTTCATCTAAAAACTGAGCCGATCCTAATTTTACTGCAATGTTGTTAACAGTGGCTTCAACACCCAATCCACTATATTCTTTAAAAGATGAAATTTGAGTAACCACAGATTGATCATCTTCTATACTTGCCGATAATACTTTACTTAAAGGATGTGCAGATTGGCGGGTGATACTTCTAATTGCTTGTAATTCGGTGGCAGATAAAGGTGTTCCTTCGTATAAAATACTACTATGTGTATTTTCTGTAATAGTGCCGGTTTTGTCGAATACAATGGTATTGATTTTGGCTAATGCTTCAATAACACCGGCATTTTTAAGGTACATTTTGTTTTTACCAAAAAGCCTTAGCATGTTTCCATATGTAAATGTTGCCGATAATAGGAGCGAGCAAGGACAAGCAATGATTAATACAGAAGTAAGCGCAGGCAGAATATTAGCCGGATTTACAAACCACCAATATAAAACCGCTGCAGCTGCAACTGAAAAAAGTGCTAAAGTGAAATAGCGGCTCCAAGGATGGATAAATGATTTTTCTGCATTTTTACTGCCATTGAAAATTTCATTGTTCCATAATCGGGTGATATAACTTTGAGAGGCTTCATTTACTACTTCCAATTCTATGGCACTTCCAATTTGTTTACCTCCGGCATATATTAATTCGCCTTTTTTCTTTTCTATGGGTGTATTTTCTCCACTTACAAAACTATAATCAACACTGGCATTGCCTTGCATTAAAATTGCATCAGCCGGAATCATTTCTTCATTTCTAATGATAATTCGGTTGCCTTTCTTCAATTTGGTAACAGGGATGTTCTTTTCAGTTTCTCCTTGAATTACAGTTACACCCAAAGGAAAATATGATCGATAATCTCTGTCGAACGACAATGAATCGTAGGTTTTATCTTGAAACCAACGACCAATCAACATAAAAAATACAATGCCGGTTCCAGAATCTAAATATCCGGGCCCGGTTCCACTTAAAATTTCATAATAACTTCTGGCAAAAGTTACTACAATAGCCAATGTAATGGGAATGTCGATATTGATGTAGCGTTGCCTTATGCCTTTCCAAGAAGAAACAAAAAAGCCTGCTGCACTATATAATAAAACTGGAAAAGATAATCCAAAACATAGCCAAGTAAAAACTGCTTTTAATCCAGATTGCTCAATATTTCCTGAAGAAAAATACTCCGGAAAACTCAACATCATAATGTTAGAAAAGCAAAATCCTGCAATACCAATTCTATAAATCTGTTTCTTATTAAAAGATGTAACTTTTTTCTCTACACTATCTTTTAAACTGATATAGGGTTCGTAACCTATAAAGGCCAATAATTCAACCACTTTTCTTAAAGAAGTTTGCTGTGGATTGTATTTAATAAAGACTTCTTTACGTTGAAAATTAGACTGACTGCTTATAATAGCCGGATCAATTCGATGTAAATTTTCTAATAGATAGATACAAGAGGAGCAATGCATTTGTGGCAACTGAAATGTAACATTGTTTTGCGTTTCGCTGCTAAATTGTATGATTTTTTTTGAGGTAGATTCATCCTCCAAATAGGCAAAGCGTTCACTTATAAATTTACCTTTTGCTTTTAAACCCGGATTTTTATCAAATGAATAATAATTACAAAGGTTGTTTTCATCTAATAATAAATACACTTGCTTACAACCCTCGCAGCAAAACGATTTCTCTGCCTCTTGAATAATTTCTTTACAATCATCTCCACAATGGTAACATACAGTATTTTGAGCAGTTGCAGTGGACATTTTGAGATCAGTTTTGCTTAAAAAAATAAACCGCTGTTATCCGGTTACAGCGGTTTCGATGAGATTTTTGCATCATTTGTTTTGGACTAATTTTTACCCTCAATAGTTGTTGATATAAACCGGATGTTCTATCAACCAAAACTTATGTTGCGGAAATGGCAAGCAATCGCTTTATTTCCTGGTATTTTTTACTAATATTATTCAATCGGTGTAATAACATTACATAAAATGAAGTAAAGTTGGGTTCAGGACGTATTCATTTTACAGAGCAAAATTGTACGCATTTTAAGTTTCAAAAAATGAGGTTTATCGAAAGGTTAAATGATTGCTATCATATAGGTTAAAACTATTATTCCATTTTTAGGAAAACTGTTTAGGATTTGGTATTCATTATCTAGTTTTCTTTCAACCATTGAAAGGGATGGTATGCTTTTTCTTCCTTTAGGTTGAATTTTTTTATGGTATTATCTTGAATAAAACGGATGGCCTCTTCAACAGAATCGGTGAAAAGAAACAATTTTCTGTCTTCCGGCGATATGGTTCCATGTTTTTCCATCAATTCAATATGTTCAAAAATATGTTGGTGATAGGTTTTATCGAAAACTACAATAGGAAATTCATTGATTTTTTTAGTTTGAATAAGGGTTACCGCTTCAAAAAATTCATCCAAAGTGCCAAACCCTCCTGGCATTACAATAAAAGCATAGGAATATTTGATAAGTAATGTTTTACGAACAAAGAAGTACCTGATATTCACCGATTTATCTAAATATGGATTTTCATGTTGTTCGTGTGGCAATACTATATTACAACCAACACTTCTGCCGCCAACAGCTTTTGCTCCTTTATTGGCTGCTTCCATTATTCCTGGGCCACCACCGGTCATAATAGTAAATCCTAGTCTTGCAATTCCACTGGCAATTGCTTCTGTTTGAGTATAATAAGGATGATCTGGTTTAAATCTGGCCGAGCCAAATATCGCCACACAGGGCCCGGTAAAATGTAATCCTCTAAATCCCTTTATAAATTCGAAAAGTACTTTGAAGGCAAATTTTAATTCATTCCATCTACTTTGTGGTCCTGCAAGAAATTTAATTTCGGCTTTATTCATATCTATATAATTATTATAAAACTACTAATTGACGGTTACTTGGAATAATATTTGTTCTTTACAATAACATGGATTTTACTATTTGGTTTCCCGTTTGTCTAGATTTTCCAAAAAATAGAATTTTTTTCTACATTTGAGACTGAATTTATCTTCTCTATTTTAATACGTATTGATTTTCAATGTCTTAAAGTTTGGTACTAAATTAGCCGATTAATCTTAAATTAAAGTCATGCCTAATATAAGAACGTCTAAAATATTCGTAGTTGATGATGATGTCTTCAGCTTGCATATTTATGGACAATACTTAAATAATTTAGGATGTGAAGACGTAATGTTGTTTCAATCGGGTGAAGATTGCTTAAGCAGAATTATAGAGCAACCCGATATTATTTTGGTAGATTATAGAATGCCTCCGATGGATGGTTTAGAGTTGCTACAAAAAATTAAAGTAGCCAATCCGGATATCTATGTGGTTTTCATATTAGCATTTGATGATATTGAAACCGCTGTTCGTTCTTTAAAAGAAGGCGCTTTCGATTATATTATAAAAGGAGAATTTGAAGCACAACATCTTAAAAAAGTGCTAGACAAAATTTTCCATGTTAAAAAAATGCTGCTCAACAACAATGCTTGGAATAATAACATGCTCCATTCCAGCTAATAGCATACCTTGATTTACAATTGCTTTCGTTTTATCTACTTTTTTGTAGATTTATTACTACATCGGTGTGTATATAATACTAATACATAGGTTATTAACGTTTAATGTGCAATCAACCTTTCGAACAGAATGCTTATGCTTTCTTTTGAATGAGTAATTTTATACTGTAAACCCTAATAGAATATGAACCAGCCAATTCCAACACTTTCCATGCTAGCTGTAGACGATGAGGTTTCTATCCAATTGATCCTCCAGCATTATTTTAAAGAAAGCTTTATTGTAGTAACCAAAGGTAACGGACAAGAAGCCTTGAATTGGATGCAAGAAGGCAATATCCCCGATGTTATTATTGCAGATATTCAAATGCCTCAATTAGATGGGTATGCATTTATAGATCAAGTACGTTCCAGCGGTTTTTTAAGAAACGTGCCTTTGATCATGTTATCAGCGAGCGATAGTTCGGACAACAGAATTCGTTGTTTAGAGGCCGGTGCAGATGATTATATGGTAAAACCTTTTAATCCCCGCGAACTTGCTGCACGCGTAAATGGCATTCTTCGCCGTTTAGGAAAACTATAACGTAAAACCTACGAAAATGAATCCTCAAGACAATAAGATTGCAGTAATTACGAATGATACTGCAATTACCGATACTATACAACTTGCTTTAGAAGGGCTATACCAAGTAGATCATTATAAAAATGGGATGGCTTTGCATCATGCCATGCAAGATCAAGACGCTTATGCTGCGATAGTTTCCGATGATGAACTTTTGGGCGCCAATGGAATTGCTTTGCACAATACATTAAGAAAATTGGGCTATACTAAAATACCGTTTATTCAGCTGTTGAATCAAATCAATAATGAGCAACGTAAAATGGCTATGCAGGAAAAGATAGCAGAAATCTTTGAAAAGCCTTTAGATGAAAAAGCCTTACGTATAAGAATTCCTTATGTTATAGATAATTTTTCTACTATAGTTGCTGAAGAAACTCCGGCGCCTGCCTACAAATTGCCATTAATTAAGCGCATATTCGACATTTTCTTTTCGGGATTGGCTTTGTTGATGTTAAGTCCGTTCTTTTTAATCATTGCCATTTTAATTCGTTTCGAATCTAAAGGCAAAGTTTTTTACTATTCTTTACGTGTAGGATCGGGATATAAAGTATTTAAGTTTTATAAATTTAGATCGATGTTTACCGGTGCTGATGCAAAGTTGAAAGATTTATCGCATCTAAATCAGTACAACGTTGCCAAGCAAGAGGCCACACCACAAAATGATGCCAGTGCTGTAAAAGAAATTTGTGAATTGTGCGAACAAGCCGGCACCTCTTGCCAAAGTCCACTTTATGCCGATGGAAAAATTATCTGCGAAAGATTATATCAACAACAAAAAGAAAGTAAATTAGACTCGGCATTCATAAAAATCAAAAATGATCCACGCATTACTAAAGTGGGTAATTTCATTCGCAATACCAGTATTGATGAATTGCCGCAATTGTGGAATGTGTTTATAGGCGATATGTCGATTGTTGGAAATCGTCCGCTTCCTTTATATGAAGCTGAGAAAATTACAACGGATAAATATTCGCTTCGTTTCATGGCGCCAGCAGGAATTACCGGATTATGGCAAGTAGAAAAAAGAGGCAGAGGCGAAATGTCGGAAGAAGAAAGATTGAATCTAGATAATAATTATGCTAAAACACATAGCTTTGTTAACGACATTAAATTGATTATGCGTACGATACCGGCATTGTTTCAATCAGAAAATGTTTAAGATGCGAATTTACCAAACAACTGTTTTTTTTCTTCTGTTCCTGCTTATATCGGTAGTAAGTAATGCACAAAATAATGCAACAAACGACCCATTAGAAAAATTGTTGGCGTCTGATGTATTGTTAAATCCATTAATTGATTCGGCCATAAAAAATTCACCCGAAATTCGTCGTGTTGCCGGTAGCGAAGCCTTTGCTACAGCCAATATGCAAATCAGTAAAAAAGCAATTTTTAGCGCAGTTTCTTTATTGTCGAGTTATAACTATGGTACCAATTTTACTTCAGTGGCCAATCAAACCGGAAATAATAATTTAACCACCGCACAAACCGGATTTTATAATTTAGGCGTTGGAATTCAACTGCCACTTTCGCAATTGCTCAACAGAAAAAATTTAATTAAAGCCGGACAATCACAAATTGAAATGGCCAATGCCGAAAAATCAGGTGTTGCATTAATGGTAAAGCAAGAAGTGATTCGATTGTACCAAGCATTTAAATTGGCACATCATTTAATGTCTATCAATAATAATAATAAGCAGGCATCTAAAGTGAATTATACATTAGCCGAAAAAGAATTTTTAAATGGTCAACTTACCGTAGATCAATTATCGAGGGTACAAGAACTTTATAATAAATCGGTTATAGAATTTGAAACATCGGTGAATACTTTTCAAACCACTTACATGCAATTGGAAGCCTATACCGGTATCAAGCTTTCTCCACTCATCAATCAGTTTAAATGAGTTTCATCTATTTCATAAAACTGCTTTTTAAAAACCTCCGTTGGTTAATACTTATTCCATCGGTTTTAGCCATTACTATTTTTTATTTTACAAGAGGAGAGAAGAAGGTTTATTCTTCCGAATCAGTTATATATACAGGTATTGCTTCGGGCTATAGTTTAAGCGGAAATGTAAAAGCCGATTTTTATACCACCAGTAATGCTTTTGATAATTTACTGTCATTGATCACCTCTAGGGAAACCAAACAAGAGGTTGCCGTTAATTTATTGGCCAAACATTTAATGTTGAAAAAGCACGAACCGGATGTTTTGTCTTGGGGCGCATTTGATGAACTGAAAAAATCTATCCCCGATAGTGTTAGAAAATTAGTAGTTGCATCAACAGAAGCCGAAACGGTACAGCGCTTAAAAAAATATATGACTACCGATGATGATAATTTAATTTACAAAATCATCAATTCGGGTAATCCTTTTTATTCTTTAAGTGCCTTAAATAATATTAAAGCGGCACGCATCAGCAATAGCGATTTGATAAAAATTTCTTACGAAACCAATGATGCCGTTATTTGTAAAACTACACTCGAATTGCTGGAAGAAGCTTTCATGCGTAAACATCGTTTGTTGAAAGAAGGCCAGTCCGAATCGGTGGTTGATTACTTCGAAAAAGAAACTAAAATGGCTTATGGCCGATTAGATTCAGCAGAGTTGGCGTTCTTAGAGTTTAATAAGAATAATGACATTATTAACTATTATGAGCAAACGAAAGCTGTAGCCGGTGAAAGAGAAGATTTATATGCCATGAACCATAATTTAGAAATGGATCAATCGGCAAGTACTAGTTCTTTAAAAACGGTTAACGAAAGTATTAAAGGAAGAATGTATCAAACCCTTTACGGTACAGATATCCTTAGAGATAAGGAAAAGCTTTCTGAAGTATACAATAAAATTGCGGTTAAAGAAGTGTTGGGAAAAAATGATCCTGTTCAAATGAAAGAATTGGATAGCTTGAAGAAATCAACTGCTGCATTAGAGAAAAATTTAAATACCTCTGTGAATAATTTGTATTTACAAAGCAATACACCCAATGGTATTCCCACAAAATCGGTATTGGATGAATGGATAAAATCTACCTTGGCTTACGAACAAAGCAAAGCCCGTTTAGGTGTGATGGATAAACGTAAAAAGGAATTCCAAGAAGAATATAGACGTTTTGCACCATTAGGTGCCATGCTGAAAAAAATTGAACGGCAAATTGGGGTTTCCGAACAAGAGTATTTGCAGTTGTTACATGGCTTAAATATGGCCAAGCTTACCCAACAAAATAATGAACTCACTACTAAATTAAATATTGTAGATCCACCCTATTTACCTTTAAAACCCAATGCGTCTAAAAGAATGGTTTTGGTAATTGTTGGATTTATGGTAGGCTTTATTTTTGTGCTCGCTTTTTTATTGGCTCGTGCTTTAGTTAGTAAAGCCATGCACCAACCCGATGCGGCTGCCAAATCTGTTGATATTCCATTGTTAGGTATTTATCCGCTTTTGAAAGAAAGTAAACAGTTTTTGGCGAAATCGGATGTTCGATTGTATCAACAGTTTTTATCAAGAATTGATATTAAGAAAAAACCACTCTTTATCGGATTTATCAGCAATCAAAGTAAAGAAGGGAAAACAACCATCTCTGATATTTTATATCGCCAACTTATTGCTAGTGGATACACCGTTGACCAATTGGCTTGGCAACAAAATAGTTCAATATTAATTCAATCAAAAGCCGATTTTGTTTTTATTGAATTTCCTGCTTTGGAAAATACGGTTATTCAACCCGGCCATTTTCCGGCATTAGACAATGTATATTTAATATGTAGGTCTAACAGAATTTGGACAAGAATTGATAAGAATATTCTTTCCATGTTTACACGTGTAACTAGCTATAAACCTGCCTTGATTTTGAATGGTGTGGATGCCATATTTGCTGAAGAATTTATTGGAGAAGTACCTAAAAAGAGAACCGGAATTAGGTCGTTTATTAAGCGTATTGTAAAATTTGAATTTGGGAATAGGCGAAAGTTTGTATAATGTAAATACCACAATTCGCTGTTGTATTTTTTCAAATAGGATGCAGTGAAATTGCATTACTCTAAAATACAGCATTGGTATTGATGGATAAAACTATTAACCCGTGTCAGAAAGAAAAAAGCAATTGGTTACCCAGTCGCTGGCTTTTGCCAGTCAGCTTATTCCGGCTATCATCGGTGTACTTTCTTTTATGTTATTGGTAAGGGTTACTCAACCCGGAATTTTAGGTCAGTATATCATTTACACCGCAGCTGTTGTTTTATTTGAAATGGTAAAATCGGGTGGGTTACAATCAGCCTTAGTGATGCGGGTTTCCAATAGTGATACTGAATTGCAGTTGCGCATTACCGGTAGTGCTTATTGGTTAGGTGGTATAATCTCTGGCGGTATTTCTATCATTTTAATTGCACTTTTTTTGAGCGGCATATTTAAAGAACAACCAGGCGTTCAAGTATTTTGTGGATGGTATGCATGCTTGGGTATACTAACATTGCCATTGCATATCGCCGAAGCAGAAGCCATTGCAAAACAACAATTGCGATTTATTTTATTCTTGCGGTTAGCACAAAGTGCCAACGCATTAATAATTGCAGGTTTTGCATATTTCTATACCCAAAGTTTAGAATCATTTGCCACGGTGCATTTATTGTTTACGGCAGTATTGCTTTTTGTTATTTTACTTTTAAAAAAAACCAATCCGCTCAATATTCGCTTTAAAACTATGGAAGAGGTAAAGCGATTATTCAACCTCATTAAATACACTTTAGCAACTTTAGCTACTACCAATTTACTCAAAACCGCCGACACTTTATTGGTAGGGAGCATGATGGGCCCTACCGCAGTTGCACGTTATGCTATTCCTTTAAAATTAACCGAACTATTCGAAATCCCATTACGTAGTTTAAGCACCACTGCTTTTCCGCAATTGGCAGGTTGGTTTAATGCCGGAGATAAAAAAGGATTTCGATATAGCTTTGTTCAATACCTTTCATGGGCTTATATGTTGTATATACCTGCATTAATAGGTGCATTTATTTTGGCGCCTTATTTAGTGCTCATTTTGGGTGGTAAACAATATGCCGATACGGGCACAATATTTAGGGTATTGATATTGTTTGGACTATTTCTTCCGGCAAACAGAATGACCGGAATTTCATTGGATGCAATGCAATTGCCCAATAAAAACTTTTACAAGGTTTTTGTAATGGCGGTAATTAATATTGTGGGCGATTATATTGCCATAAAATATACAAATGATTTAAATTGGGTAGCATTTGTTTCTGTTCTAAATGCAGCAACTGGTGCTATTTTAGGTTGGTGGATGTTGAAGCAATCGGGTTTTATTACTACCCAAAATTTGTTTAAAGAAATTTACTTTCACGCATTGGCTTTTGTTAAAAAATAACCCAAAGATTGAGGTAAAATACTGCAATGGAGAAAAATCCTTTTTACGAACAAGCGCAAACCGGTGTAAGGCATCTGTGGCTTATGCTGGGCTTAATTGCGGCTGTAGTTTTTGGCTGGTTTATTGCCGGAACGGGAATGTCTATTGCTGCTTTATTGTTTGTATTGCCTTTTACAATTGGTTATCTCCTTTTAGTTTTTTTGTATCCTAAAGTAGGCTTGATATCTTTTTTAATTTACTGTTTTATCATGCCCACTTTGGGTAAACATATTGCTGGTCCACAATTTGGTTTGGGCGTAGATGCATTATTGTTACTTACTTGGTTGGGTGTAATTTTTTATAGAGGTAATCGGTATAGGTTTAGACATTTGAAAAACGATTTAGTATGGTTGTCTTTGGTATGGTTTATACTTACTGTTTTAGAAATAGGAAATCCTAATCGACCCAACATTGTAGGCTGGTTACAAGAAATGCGTTCGCAAACTTTGTATTGGTTCCTTACAGTGCCTTTAGTGATGTTGGTTTTTAAAAAACGGTCTGATTTGGATTTGTTTTTAAACATCGTAATAGGGTTGTCGCTTATTGGTGCTTTATACGGCATGAAACAACTATACATTGGAGTAGATGCAGCAGAAAATAGGTGGTTAGAAGCAGGTGCTCGAAAAACACATATTCTCTTCGGTAAATTAAGGGTGTTTTCATATTATTCGGAAGCTGCACAGTTTGGAGCCTCACAAGCACAAATCGCTATTATGTGTATTATATTGGCAACAGGGGCGCATCGCTTAGGTAAAAGATTGTGGTATGGCATTGCCGGTGCATTTATTTTTTATGGGATGTTAATTTCCGGAACAAGGGGAGCTTTAGGCGGTATTGTAGGAGGTGGGTTTGTTTTTTTAGTTTTGAGTAAACAAACCAAAATTTTAATTCTTGGTTCTTTGGTAGGTATCGGTTTTATTGGCATGTTAAAATTTACAGCTATTGGTGCCGGAAACGATCAAATTAGAAGAATGCGTACTTCTCTCGATCCTAATGACGCTTCACTACAAGTGCGATTAATTAACCAACGAATTTTGAAAGATATTTTAGGTAGTCAACCTTTGGGTACCGGTGTTGGTACTATTGGTCAGTGGGGTACTACATATAATAAACACCTTGCCATATCAAGAATTCCTCCTGATAGTTTGTATGTAAAAATTTGGGCCATGTATGGAGTGGTAGGTTTCATTTTGTGGATGGGCATCATGCTTTATATTGTAGGAAAAGGTGCCGGAATGATATGGCGAACGAGAGATCCGGTGCTCAAAAATCAACTCACTGCTTTATGTGGCGGTGCATTTGGTATTTTAGTATGCAGTTATGGCAATGAAGTGATGAATGCCATGCCCTCATCAGCAATAGTTTACATCAGCTGGGCGTTAATATGGATGAGCCCTAGATGGGATACACCTATTAAATCAGTAGCCGTATGACAGCACCCTTAGTTTCATTGATAACGGTGAATTTTAATACACCCGATGTAACAGCAGCCCTGCTACAATCTTTGCATGTATTAGATTATCCCAATTGGGAAATCATTGTGGTAGATAATGCTTCTCCACAATTTTCATCTGCACCGTTAAAAAAAGATTTTCCATTTATAACGCATGTTAGTTGTCCGCAAAACTTAGGCTTTGCAGGCGGTAATAATGTGGGTATTCACTTTGCAAAAGGGGAGTATATTTTTCTAATTAATAACGATACAGAAGTTACTCCGGGTTTAATTACTGGCTTGGTCAATTATTTACAAACGCATCCTCAATGTGGCATGGTTTGTCCAAAAATAAAATATCATTTTTTACCCGATACCATACAATATGCCGGAGCTGTAGGATTACATCCATTAACCAGCAGAAGCTATGACATTGGTTATATGGAAAAAGATGAAGGACAACGGAATGATTGCCGGGTTACCGATTTACCCAATGGAGCAGCAGTGATGCTTCCTGCAACTGTAATTGAAAAAGCCGGATTGATGAGCGAATTATTCTTTTTGTATTATGAAGAATTAGATTGGGCCGCTCGAGTAAAAAAAGCTGGATACGAAATTCACTATGCAGGTATTGCAGAAATATTTCATAAAGAATCGGTATCTACAGGTAAGAATTCGCCTTTTAAAACGTTTTATCTATATCGTAATCGATTATTGTATATCCGTAGAAATTACAAAGGTTGGCGATGGTTGATAGCCGCAGCATTTTTTGTTGCAATATCTTCTCCGGTGCATATCATTAAACATGCATTGAAACGCGAATGGAAGCATAGCCAATCGATTTGGAATGCTCTAATTTGGAATATTAGAAATGATCCATTTGTAGAGCCTGCCAATCATTCTTCTACGCTTATTAAAACAATAAAACCAGATTAATAATTTAAACTGAAATGTATGGTACAACAACTGGTTTCAATATTATTATATCTTTTTTTAGCCTACCTCACTATACAAGTAGTGTATTTATTGTTTTTCTCTATTGCAGGAAAATTGGGTAGCAAAAAAATATTTCCAAAGGCAAGTACTTTAAGAAAGATGCGGGTATTTATTCCCGGATATAAAGAAGATGCGGTAATCATTGCTACAGCAAAAGATGCAGTTCAACACGATTATCCGGCAGATTTATACGAAGTAGTAGTTATAGCAGATTCTTTCTCTGAAGCTACTTTAGCCACATTACGTACGTTGCCGTTACGCGTTGTAGAAGTAAGTTTCGAAAAAAGTACAAAAGGAAAAGCATTGCACAAAGCCATAGAAGCTACTGCGGCAAATCCAGTAGACATTATCGTAATCATTGATGCCGATAACCATATGGCTCCCGGATTTTTGCATGCCGTAAACAATGCTGCCGCTGCAGGATACCGGGTTATTCAAGGACATCGAACTGCAAAGAATTTTGAAACGCCTTTTGCTTTATTAGATGCTTGTACAGAAGAAATCAATAATCATATTTTCAGAAGAGGACATGTAGCAGCAGGTTTGCCTTCTGCACTCATTGGTAGTGGAATGGCTTTTGACGCAGCACTATTTGTATCTCTATTAGAAAATATCGGTGAAACTTCGGGAGAAGATAAAGAATTAGAATTTAGAATTGTTCGTCAAAAAATTGATGTTGCTTTTTTAGACGGGGCTTATGTGTACGATGAAAAAGTTGCTAAAACAGAAGTGTTCAGTAAACAAAGAAGTCGCTGGTTGGCTACACAAGTAGAATTTTTTGAAAAATATTTTATAGAAGGATGGGTTAGGTTATTTAAAGGCAATGTGGCATTTTTTAATAAAGTATTTCAAACCTATTTATTGCCTAGAGTAATGTTGGTTGCAGTTTTAATTTTTTGGTTGATATTGATCATTTTCATTAAACCTGCTCTCTTAATATTTAGTGTAGGCTTAATCGTGGCATTGGCCTTTGCATTATTGATAGGCATTCCAAAAAGATGGTACAACAAACAATTATTAAATGCATTTTTACAAATACCGGGCGCTTTATTTTCAATGTTAAAAGCCATGACACATATTGGTAAGGCCCGCAAACAATTTATTCATACGCCACATGGAGAGGCGGCCAATAAACCTCATTAATATGCCTTGGAATATCATCATGGTGCCCATTTTAGTAGCATTGGTTTTGGGCATAAGAAGCGGATTGAAATTAAAAGCTAGAAAAAGATTTGAGCGCCCAAGATTGCTCGATTAAAAGGGAATTTGCATCTAAACTTTTGAAAATGTTAACGAAAGAAAACTTTTTAAACTTGCCGGTATTCATCACAACGATGTCGAGATGGGATGGAGATGTTTCTTCTGCTTCTTTAGCATTGGCAAAAGTACTCAGCAAAAATAATCTGGTATTTTATATAGATTATCCTTATTCATGGGCCGATGTATGGAGAGAACGCAATCAACCAACTGTTAAAAGAAGAATGCCAGCATTGCTGTATGGGAAAGATTACTTGGTTCCGGTAACCAATCAATTGCCTAATTTAATTGGAGCTACTCCTGCACCGGTATTGCCTGTATATTCATTTCCTCCCGGAAAATTATACGATAAAGCAAGTGCCTATAACAATGCTCGTGTAGCTGCTCTCGTTAAAAAAATTGCTAAAGAAAAAGGATTTAAAGACTATATTTTTATCAATTCATTTAACCCATTGTATCTAGCAGATATCAATCAATATTTAAAACCGGTATTAAGTATTTATCATAGTAGAGATGCTATTGAAGAAGTAAAAGGTCATGGACTATACCGCGAAAATGAATGTGCCCAACAATACGATTTAGTGATGGCAACCTCAAAGCAATTATGTAGAAATATTGCAGCTCGAAATCAATGTACAGTTGAGTATTTTCCGAATGGAGGCGATGTAAATTTATTTAAAACGGCAATTGATACCCCTTACCCTAAACCCAAAGATATTGCCAACATTGATACACCTATTATTGGTTATACCGGCGCTGTATGCCAACGCATAGATTATGAATTATTGGTAAAAATAGCAGCAGCACATCCCGACAAAAAAATTGTAATGGTTGGTCCTCGGAAAGACAAAGAATTTACTTCTATTGATTTGGATGCCATTCCTAATATTATATTCACGGGTTCAAAAAGAATAGATGATTTGCCTGCTTATCTTCATCATTTTGATTGTACTATTATTCCTTTCAAAAAAAATAATCTTACAGGCGGTATTTATCCTTTAAAAATAAATGAATATTTGGCTGCCGGCAAAGCAGTTGTAACAACTAACTTTTCGGAAGATATTGCTGCATTTGCGGATCATGTTTATTTAGTAGATGATCATGATCAATTTTTAGCCGCTATTAATAAAGCCTTACTAGATAATGCACCTGAAAAAAAGCAAAGTAGGTTAAAAGCTGCTGAAACTAATTCTTGGGAACATCGGCTCTCCCTGTTTTGGAACTTAGCTTGGGCCGCCTATCAAAAAAAACAATCCGTTTCTCTATCATAATTTATCCCCATGGAAACAAAACATTTATTTATTGAAGCCCAGCGATTGTTTCGTAAGCAGAAGCATGGTATGGATGTTGTAGCATTGGAATTATTACAGCGACTAAGAAAGGAAGCAGCACGTTTCAATATTACTGTGGTGGTTAAAGCCGATGAAGATATTTGTTTACAAGCTGCACCAAAATTTTCAATTGATGTTTTAAAAGCAGCATTTTATCCTTTATGGGAACAATGGATTTTACCGCGTCATGTAGCTAAAACCAATAATGCATTTTTACATTGTACCGGAAATACAGCGCCATTATGGGGCAAAACTCCTTTGTTGGTAACCATACATGATTTAATTTTTTTAGAAGAAAATTATTTATTGAAAAAAGATGGCGGAAGTTGGTATCAACGTTTTGGAAATGTATATAGAAGTTTGGTGGTGCCTCGTGTAGCAGAAAGAGCAAAATACATCATCACCGTTTCGGAATTTCAACGCGAGTTAATAATGAAGCGATTAAATGTAGCACCCGAAAAAATATCTGTAGTGTATAATGGTGCCGATGAACGTTTTTTTGTTTTACATCAACCATCAAATATTGCACAAACCATTCAAAAATATGGCATCAACGGAT
The DNA here is from genome assembly GCA_049314655.1 of Ferruginibacter sp. Taxonomy (GTDB): domain Bacteria; phylum Bacteroidota; class Bacteroidia; order Chitinophagales; family Chitinophagaceae; genus Ferruginibacter. The sequence goes on from JBMOEQ010000007.1 coordinate 23,019, forward strand.
TCCCATATATTTTCTTTTTAGCCAATACCGAGCCACGGAAAAATACAGATGGCGTACTTAAAGCTTTTGCTATTTTTTGCAAACAATATCCACAATACAACCATAAGCTGGTGATTAAAGGTTTATCGGTTGAACAATTGCAGAAAAAAATCATGGAATGTGGTGCCGCTGCTTATGCCGATCGAATTCATCGGGTAGGCTATATTGATTATGAAGATTTACCCATGTTGTATCAAGGTGCTTCCATGTTATGGTTTCCTTCTTTTAGCGAAGGATTTGGATTGCCTATTGTTGAAGCAATGGCCGGAGGAACCCCGGTAATAACCTCAAATTGTAGTGTAATGCCCGAAATAGCCGGTGATGCAGCCTTATTGATTGATCCAAAGAATCATGAAGCATTAGCTGGCCAAGCTGTAGAAATTTTAACCAATGATTTATTAAGAAAACAGTTAGTTGAAAAGGGAATAAGAAGAGCAGGGCAATTTACATGGGCCAGTTCTATAACCTCGCTATTAAGGGTATACGAAAAATGTTTGCATTAATTTAAAGCAGCATTACTTTCCATTCCATAAATTAGCTTAAGTATTTTATTTTTTTATAGATTCCCACTCACCCGATACTTCATTGTATTGTTTAATAACTCTTGCAGGATTGCCAACCGCTACAGAATAAGGGGGGATGCTTTTGGTTACAACTGCGCCTCCAGCAACTACACTGTGCTTGCCAATAGTTACACCAGCAGTAATAACGGCATTGGCGCCAATCCAACAATCATCTTCAACGGTTATTAGCGCGGTGGTTTCGCCTTGTAAATAGATAGGTATAGTTACATCCGTGTAATTATGATTTAAACCACTCATTACAATGTTTTGAGCCAGTATTACATTATTGCCAATTGCAACCGGTCCAATAATTACATTGCCAATTCCGATGCGAGTATGTTGTCCTATAGAAACGCCTCCAACTCCATTGTTCACTGTTGCAAAATCTTCAACCGTACTATAATCGCCCATACTAAACGGTTGAAAGGGTAATACATCCATGCGTGTTCTTCTGCAAACGGTTACGCCTTTTCCTTTTTGATGAAAGAATGGATTTACAAACCATTTCACCCAAGTTCGAGGGCGTGCTTGATGCCTAGGGATTAAACACCAATGCACAAATTTCTTTAAAGCAGGATTCGATTTTATAGTTTGTATAACAGACATACTGCAATAATTATCTTTTGAATAAATGTTTTTTCACCCGCATGGTTAATGCTTTTCTTAATCCACCATCCATTTGTATCCTTCTATCGCTCGTCCATACACGAGCATCTTCTGTATTTACTACAGCAATTTTTCCACCCGCCGCTTGTAATCTTAATCCCATCATGCCATCTTCTGTGGCATTGGTTTCGGCAACGCCTGCAGCACCTCTAAAAATACGTTGCGTTTCAATATCGTATCCATTCACCTCAATACCTTTTTCACGAAGGAATCCGGTATTAAATCCCAATACATTTAAAAAAGGTTGTGTTTTTTCTTTCTTTCGGATGATGAAACCACTGAGCACTTCATACAATGCATATTGCCATCTTGGTGTAGAAGGGCCTGGTAAAAAAGAATACGTGCCATGCACACAAAATACCGGAGTTGCTTGCCCGTCTATCATACATTTAGCCATTGCTGTAATCCATCCCGGAGGATAAAGGGTATCACTATCTCCGGTTAAAATGTATTTTCCTTTTGCTTGATGTAAACCACAAGTACGTGCATGGCCAACGCCTTGTTTGGTTTCCAAAATTGTTTTTACACCCAATTGATTTAATAAAGCGGCGGTGCCATCTGTAGAATTGTTATCGATAATGAGCAATTCTGTTTTATAACTGGTATTAGAAGCCGCTAATGCATGTAAGGTATGCAGTATGCCTTCCTCCTCATTCCAAGCAGGAATAACCACACTAACCAATGGATCGGGGGGAGAAAATTTTGATAATTGAGCTTTTAATAAAGCTATTTCTTCTGCACTGTATTCACTTATTCTAAGGGGCTTTTTTAAAATTGTAGAAACCCATTTGGGCAAACTGAAGCGTATCATAGTACAATTCTTTTATGAATCAATGGTAATAGTGGTAATTAAACGTTTTTACCCTTTATTTAATTGCAATTTGAGTGCTATTTATAAGAATTTTATTGGCTGTAGTATTTATTCTAATTTTTTTATCAATTAAATGAACTTTCTTACACTAATACACCTCATGCATTCGTTTAAACAAATGACTCATTTTAATTTGATTTGTTAAGTTAATCATTCCATTATGAACGCAATTGAAATAATCTTTTGGCTTTCGTTTTTAGTTGTTTTTTATGCCTTTTTAGGATATGGTATTGTTTTGTTAGGCATGGTAATGCTGAAGCGGTTGTTGAAATCCAAAAAGCAAGAACCTGCAACAATTTTTGAGCCCGAAGTAACCTTGGTTATTCCTTGTTTTAATGAAGCCGATATCGTTCAAGATAAATTAAACAACAGTAGGGCATTAGATTACCCTTCAGCAAAGTTGCATATTGTTTTTATTACAGATGGTTCAACCGATGAATCTGAAACACTGTTGAAATCAATATCCGGTATTGATGTATTACATGAAAATAGGCGTGCCGGTAAAACAGCTGCCGAAAATAGAGCCATGCTTTATGTAAAAACACCGGTAGTAATTTTTACCGATGCCAATACCATGTTAAATAAGGAAGCGGTAAGAAATATTGTACGCCATTTTGCCGATGAAAAAGTTGGATGTGTATCGGGTGAAAAACGAATTATGACCGATAAGTTAGATTCGGCCAGTGCAGCCGGAGAAGGAATATATTGGAAATACGAATCTTTCCTAAAAAAACTCGATTCCGAATTATATAGTGCAGTTGGCGCCGCCGGAGAACTGGTTGCTTTTAGAACTTCACTTTACCGCGATTTACCTGAAGATACCTTGCTCGATGATTTTATGCAATCGATGCAAATGGCAGCAGCCGGATATAAAATCGTTTACGAACCCGAAGCTTATGCTGCCGAAACTGCATCTGCCAGTGTTGGCGAGGAGTTGAAAAGAAAAGTACGTATTTGTGCAGGTGGTTGGCAATCAATCAATCGTTTATCGGGTAAACTGAATTTTTTAAGTACACCATTGCTTTATTTTCAATACATATCGCATCGGGTATTAAGATGGACGGTAACGCCTTTTCTACTTATCCTCATGTTGGTGCTGAATGTTTTGTTAGCCTTACAGGGAAACTTGTTTTATCAAATTTTATTAGTAGCTCAAGTGCTGTTTTATATAGCTGCAACTGCAGGATATATTTTAGAAAATAAACGGTTACGATTTAAACCTTTATTTGTGCCCTATTATTTTGTAATTATGAATTATGCAGTATTGGCGGGATTAAAAAGATATGCATCCGGACAACAAAAAGCAACCTGGGATAAAGCGCAACGTAAAGCAGCGAGTGTATAATTATAGTAACTTTATGTTTTATTCACCTATTATTGAAAACGAATTTTATGTCTATTACTATTGACCTTTCCTATCTTCAAACGATTACTCGTGGAGATAAGGCCTTTGAAAAAACATTACTTACCGGTTCCATTGCAGATATCGATACCAAAATGCAGGCCATTCAAATTGCTTGGCAAAATAAAGACGCTGCCGGCGTAAGGCAATATGCGCATTCTTTAGTTTCTTTATGTGCCATTGCAGGTATGCCCGAATTAGAAAAATTAACCCGTAGTTTAGATCAATTGTTTGTTGATAGGGTTTTTCATGGCGATCAAGAAGCTTTATATCAAAGTGTTTTAACTGGGTGGCAAAGTGGTAAAGAACAGTTACAAACGATTGTGTCTACTTATTAGTAAATTGGAATAAAACCAATAGTTTCAATATTTAAATCTTTTACTATGATGCCTAATTGGGCATCTTTTTTTTGGAATCATTGATTAGGTGACTTAACTTATAGTTTATTCTAACTATCAGACAAGTTTCTCATTTTTAGAGCAATTTTTTTAATCGGGAAAGCGTTTATAATTATTCCTATTCATGGAAATCTTGTTTACATTTTTATCTTTTTGTTATGCCATCATATAAGATTTTTATCGTTGAAGATGATCCTTGGTATGGAGAAATTCTTTCTTATCATCTTTCTTTAAATCCCGATTATCAAATCAGTAGATTTACTACAGCTAAAGACTGTTTAGCCAATTTGCACCAACATCCTGATTTAGTTACCATAGATTTTTCGTTGCCCGATATGCTCGGCGATCAATTGTACCTGCGTATTCGAGAAATCAATAAACTGATTCCGGTAATTATGATTAGTGGACAAGAGCAAATTTCTGTGGCGGTTAAAATGATCAAATTAGGGGTTACCGATTATATCGTAAAAGATGAAAATACCAATGATTTATTATGGAATGCCATTAATAAAGTAAGAGAAACTGGAAATTTAAAAAGAGAGGTTGAGCAACTTCGCGAAGAATTGGGTAAAAAGTTTTCTTTTGATAAAAATATCAAAGGACAAAGTCCGGCTTTAAAAGCCATTTTTCATTTAATGGAAAAAGCTACTAAAACAAATATCAATGTATCTATAACCGGCGAAACCGGAACCGGAAAAGAAGTGGTAGCAAAATCTATCCACTATAATAGCGATAGAAAATCGAAACCATTTGTTGCGGTAAATATGGCGGCTATTCCAAGAGAATTAATAGAATCGGAATTATTTGGTCATGAAAAAGGAGCATTCACAGGTGCGGTTACACGAAAAATTGGAAAATTTGAAGAAGCCCATCAAGGATCTATTTTTTTAGATGAAATAGCCGAATTAGATTTAAGTGTACAAAGCAAATTGCTGCGTGTTTTACAAGAACGTGAAATGACAAGGGTTGGAGGAAATGATAAAGTAAAGTTAGATGTGCGATTGATTGTTGCATCGCATAAAAACTTGGCGGAAGAAGTAAAAAAGGGCAATTTTAGGGAAGATTTATTTTATCGAGTAATTGGTATGCCTATTGAATTGCCGCCGTTAAGGGATAGAGGAAATGATGTGTTGATATTAGCAAAATTCTTTGCCGATGAATTTGTTAAGGATAATAAATTAAGTTCACTTGTACTTACTAACGAAGCCAGAGAAAAATTACTGCATTATAATTATCCGGGAAATATTCGCGAGCTTAAAGCCATTGTAGATTTGGCTTGTGTAATGTGCGATGAAAAAGATATAAAGCCCGATGATATTGTATTTACGGTTGCTGTAAACAACCAACCCTTTAGTGCTGAAGAAAAAACTTTACGACAATATACCTGTGATATCATCAATAATTTTCTTAAAAAATATGATGGCGATGTGGTTAGAGCTGCCCAAAAATTAGATATTGGCAAATCAACCATTTATAAAATGATTCAAAACAAAGAAATTATCGTTGATTAAAATTTAAATTCCGTTTTTATGAAAGTAGAAGTGCATTCTTTTTCTGAAAATTATTATTCATATAATGATTCTAATGAATTGCCCAACGCAAACAAAGTGCAAATCGTTTTGTGTTTTGGAGCCAAGCATAAAATTATCGATCCTAAAATTTATCCTTCCATTGCCGCACGTTATCCTAATGCAGCAATAGCATTATGTTCTACCTCAGGAGAAATTGTAAACAATGCGGTTTTGGATGATACCATTTCTATTACCGCAATTGAGTTTGAAAAAACCACGGTTGAAACTGCTTCAGTTAATATTGAAGATTATGGAGGCAATAGTTTTGAAGCGGGTATAGCATTGGTTGAGCAGTTAAATAGAGATGAATCATTGAAATACATTATGGTACTTTCTGATGGTAGCTTAGTGAATGGAAGCGATTTGGTAAGTGGCATCAATAGTTTAATTAAAAATCAAGTTCCTGTAACTGGTGGTTTAGCCGGAGACGGAACGGCTTTTAATTCAACTGCGGTGGGTTTAAATGAATGTCCGGTTTCGGGTAAAATAATTGCCATTGGTTTTTATGGTAATCATTTAGTGGTATCTCATGGTACAATGGGTGGATGGGAAACATTTGGCCCCGAAAGAACTATAACTCGCTCAAAGAGTAATCAACTCTTCGAAATCAATCACGAAAATGCGCTGGATTTATATAAGAAGTATTTAGGAAATTATGTTGAACAATTGCCAGGTTCGGCGCTGTTGTTTCCTTTATCCGTGCAATTAAATCCTACAAGCAAACCATTGGTTAGAACGATATTAGCCATCGACAATGATGAAAAATCCATGACTTTTGCCGGTAATGTGCCGGAAGGTGCAAAGGTTCGTTTTATGCGGGCCAATTTAGATAAAATCATCAATGCTGCTAATGATGCTGCCGTTAATGCATTTCAATTTCAACCATTATCTACCCATAAATTGGCACTTTTAGTAAGTTGTGTTGGTAGAAAAATCATTTTGGGAAACAGATTGGATGAAGAAGTGGAAGCTGTTTTTGATGCATTCCAGGGTAAAACACAAATCACCGGTTTTTATTCTTATGGAGAAATTTCGCCATTTTCTGCAGTTGAAGTTTGTGAGTTACACAATCAAACAATGACAATAACAACTTTTGACGAAAACTAAAAGTGCCGATGAACTTTCATAAACTTCTTGAAAGGCAAATGAAAAAATTTCTTCCGGCTTCAATGCTCGAACTGGAAGAAGTGAAGTCGTTTATCAATGCAGTTAACAATTCTTACCAATCGTTTGAAAGAGATAATCAATTAAACGCCCATGCATTTTCAATCAATGAAATTGAATATGCAAAAATCAATGAAGCTTTAAAACTAGAAGTTGATTTACGTAGACTGAGTATTCGAGAATTGAAAGAAGCTATCGTAAACATGAAAGAAGAGGGCGATACTTTAGAGATCAATACAGATGAAGATAATTTATTAGATACACTTCAGTTTCTGAAAAATCAAATCAACAGCAGAATAGAAACAGAACAACGGTTAAAAAATTCACAAGAAGGATTATATACTTCAGCAAAAAGATTATCCCAATTAATATCCAATTTACATAATGGTATTTTATTAGAAGATGAGCATCGCAAAATTATTGTTACCAATCAATTGTTTTGCGACATGTTCAGTATTCCCGTAATGCCGTCTAATTTGGTTGGAGCCGATTGTACGCAATCTGCAGAACAGTCTAAATCTCTTTTTAAATATCCAGATCAGTTTGTAAACGATGTGGAAAAATTAATTGAGGAGAAAAAAATTGTAACTGGGGAGATTTTAGAATTAGCCGATGGTAGAGTTTTTACACGTGATTACATGCCCATTTTTATTGATGATGTGTATAAAGGCCATCTATGGAAATATGATGATATCACCCAGCAACAAGAAAATGAACGTCAGTTAAAACGGTTGTCGTTAGTAGCTAGTGCTAATGAAGAAGGTATTTTGTTTACCGATCCCAATGGTAAAATAATTTGGATTAATGAAGGGTATAAAATACTTACCGGATATGAAGTACATGAAATTATTGGTAAAACGCCCATTGAAATGGGTAAAGGACCTCTATCCGATAAAACACAATTGCGTAAAATGGTTGATGCCTATTTTGTAGGAAATAAATTCGATATAGAATCGCGGCATTATCGTAAA
>JBMOEQ010000008.1:0-30222 GCA_049314655.1 Ferruginibacter sp.
ATCCATTACCATGAATGTTAACAATTTCTATAGAAGGATCTTCTTTTAAGTATTTACGCAATTTGGCAATATACACGTCCATGCTTCTACCATTGAAATAGGTATCGCTACCCCAAATTTTCTTCAAAGCTATTTCGCGGCTCAACAGGTCGTTTTTATATTCACATAACATTTTTAGCAATTCATTTTCTTTTGGAGAAAGCACTTGAACTTTGCCATCGATGGTTAATTCGCGTAAGCGTGGGTTGAAATGGTATTTACCCATATCAAATTCGGCATTCACCTCTTCGCGATGCATTTCTTCATTGCGTTTAAGAATGGCTTTAATTTTCAACAACAATACTTCACTGTCGAAAGGTTTGGTGATATAATCATCGGCACCCAATTTGTAGCCTTGAATAATATCATCTTTCATGGTTTTTGCCGAAAGGAAGAAAAGCGGCACATCGGGGTTGATATCTCTAATTTCTTCAGCTAATGTAAATCCGTCCATATTGGGCATCATTACATCTAACAAACAAATGTCGAATTTTTCACGTTGAAATGCAGCAAGACCTAAACGACCATCTCTTTCCAATGTTACATCGTAATCATTGAGTTCTAGGTAGTTTTTCAATACCATTCCCAAGTTGGTATCATCTTCACAAAGCAATATTTTGGGTTGAACTGTTTCCATGTTTTTAAGTTTATATACAAATAAAAATAAATCATTTTAATTCAGGAACATATAAAATCTATTTTTTTGTTAAAGCCTATACCGCAGTGCAATAACTATTTATACAAGTTATGCTTTTTTTGGAGCAGTAAGGGTTCCCTTTTTAGGTAAGAATTTTTTGTCGGTAAGTGTTTTAAGAAAAGCCACTAATTGAGCTTTTTCCTTGTTAGAAAGGTTTAAAGGCTGTTGTAAATCGGGATCGGTATGTAAAGGCGCAGCTACATATTTGCTCGGCGTGTTGTAATAATCTACTACTTCCTCTAAGGTTTTAAACATGCCATTATGCATGTAAGGGGCAGTAACTGCAATATTTCTAAGTCCTGGGGTTTTAAATTTTCCTAAGTCTTTTGGATCTTGTGTAATTGTAAATCTACCTACATCGTTAAATTTTTGCCCATCATATAAACCAATATTCTTAAAATTATCATCCGTAAAATCTTCCATCGAATGGCAATTAAAACATTTCGCTTTTGAACCCACAAAAAGTGCTCTACCTGCTTCTTCATTAGCCGATAGGTTGGTTAAGCCATTGCTCCAATCATCAAATTTGCTATCCACAGTTTCTAAAGTAGCTTCATAAGCAGCAAGTGCAGCAGCAAGTGTTTTTTCTGAAGGACTTTCTTTAAAAATACGTTTAAATAATATTGGATATTCGGGATGAAGGGTTAATCTTTTAACCGTTTCATCAATGGTCATCCCCATTTCATCGGGATTTTGGATGGGCATCAATGCTTGTTCTTCTAAAGATGCAGCCCTTCCGTCCCAGAAAAAATAGGGTCTATTCAGCATATTTAAAACAGAAGGCGTATTGCGTTTGGTAAATCTACCGTAAATGCCTTTGCTAAAAGCGGCAGTATCGGCAAAAGCAAATTTTTCTTGATGGCAACTGCTGCAACTAACGGAAGAATCGATGGACAAAATTTTGTCTTCAAAAAGTTTTTTACCCAATTGAACTTTGGTAAGCGTTTTGGGTGGGATAGGCGTAAAAAATGCAGTAAGGATAAATAATCCACTTAAAAGCAACAACGCCAATACATGCATCTTTTTCATTGCTGTAAAGGTAATGCTTTCAATAAAAAAGGCATTATACTTTTCAAAGAGCTTTGTATCTTTCCGCAAATATTTTAACATGGCAGATATTGCAACATTCATAGAAAAAATCAATGCCGGATATACTTTTAAAGGCGAATCGGTAAAAATAGGCGCAGCAGTTCTTGATGGAGCTGTGGTACCTGAAGCAGGCATTTCATTGCCCTTAAAAACACTCAACAGGCATGGTTTGATTGCAGGCGCTACCGGTACCGGAAAAACAAAAACCTTGCAAATGATCAGCGAAATGCTCAGCGCTTCAAGTGTACCTGTTTTATTGATGGATATCAAAGGCGATTTAAGTGGTATTGCTGCAATGGGATCTTCTAATGATAAAGTTGTAGATAGATATCAGAAATTGAAAATGGAGTATAAACCAGCTCAATATACGGCCGAGTTGATGACATTAAGCAACCAAAAAGGCGTTCGTTTAAGGGCAACTGTAAGTGAGTTTGGCCCTGTATTGCTTACCAAAATTTTAGGATTAAATGATACACAAGGTGGTGTTGTAGCCATGTTGTTTAAGTATTGCGATGATAATAAGCTACCGTTATTAGATTTAAAAGATTTTATTAAAGTACTTCAATATATTGGAGATGAAGGAAAGGCAGAGATAGAAAAAACTTATGGTAAAATTTCAACAACCAGCACAGGAACAATACTTCGTAAAGTAATTGAATTACAACAACAGGGTGCTGATGTTTTCTTTGGAGAAAAAAGTTTTGAAGTAGAAGATCTGATGCGAATTGATGATAAAGGTTGTGGTATCATCAATGTTTTACGCGTAACTGAATTACAAGATCGACCTAAATTGTTTTCTACATTCATGCTGCAATTATTGGCCGAATTATATGCTACTTGCCCGGAAGAAGGCGATTTAGATAAACCCAAATTAGTACTGTTTATAGATGAAGCACATTTGATTTTTCAAGAAGCCAGTGAAGCTTTATTACAACAAATTGAAACCGTTATTAAATTAATACGGTCAAAAGGAATTGGCATTTTCTTTTGTACGCAAAACCCCATGGATGTACCGGCATCGGTATTAGGACAATTAGGCTTGAAAGTACAACATGCTTTGAGGGCATTTACAGCTGCCGATAGAAAAGTAATTAAACAAACTGCCGAAAACTATCCGGAAACAGAATTTTATAAAACAGAAAATTTAATTACGCAATTGGGTATTGGCGAAGCATTGGTTACCATGCTCAACGAAAAAGGTATACCCACTCCATTAGCGCATGTAATGTTATGTTCTCCAACTAGCAGGATGGATGTATTAACCGAAGATGAGATCAATAGCATTGTAAGTAAATCGAAATTGGTAGCTAAATACAATACCGAAGTTGATACGGAAAGCGCTTATGAAATTTTAACGGCAAAACTAGAAGAAGCTGCAGCAAAAACTACTGCTGCCGAGGAAGAAAAGAAATCAACAAGACAAGAAAAGGAACAACCTTCAATGATTGAAAAAGTAGTAGATAATACAGTGGTAAAAAGTATGATGCGCACTGCAGGCAATACCATTGTAAGGTCTTTATTGGGTGCATTAGGATTAGGTGGCAGAAGCTCCAAAAAGAGTAAAACTTGGTTTTAAATGGAAACTTTGAGCGTGTTTAAAGTATACCGTTAATGGAGAAATAGACCGAATTAGTATACTATCAAACACATAATGTATAGATGGGCCGAACAAAATAAGCGTGCATACTATTGAAAAACAGCAATTTATAACTAAAGTAGAAAGGATTTTAAAATTTTATCAATCTTGATGTTTTTTTAAAATAATTCCTTTAAAGTTTGCTTCTAATAAAAAATGCCCCTATCTTTGTTTCGGTTTTTCATAGGATATTGGATTTTAAAGCGGGACTAGATTTCTATCTTGGTCCCTTTTTTATTTTATACCCTCTACCATTCCTGCCCTGTTTATTAGAATTTTACCTTCTTGTTGCAAATATTGAACAATATCTATACACGTATTTTCGGGATATGGATGCAATAGCTGAATCAGTTGCTCTATCGGATGGTTGTTTTCTTGCAAAATTTGAATGATTAAAGTGGAAATTTTTTCGAAATCTTTTTTACTTTTTATTGCTTGTTTTTTGTTGATACAATTATCACAAACACCACAAGCTTGAATCAAAAAGTCATTAAAATAATTGCCAATCAGTTTACTTCTACAATCGGTTGCATTTTGTACAAAATCTACCATTGCTTTTACCCTTTCTTCAAAAACGGCTTTTCTTTTAAAATGATGGGTTAAATCTATTTTAAAACTATCGCTATACATTCTGTTTTGTAGCAAATAAATTTGAGGCGTTTCTTTTTGAATAGTGTACTGTATAATGCCCATTTGGTGCAATCTCAATAACTGTTCTTTGATGTTTGGCGGAGAAAGTTTTATAAAGGTAGATAATTGTGTTTCATAAATATTGGTTGGATAATCAAATATGCCTTCATACGCTCTTAATAACCCTTTAATGATTGTTTCATAAGCTGGATGTTGTATTTGAAATTCCTCTAAAGTTTGTTTATCGCAACTAAAAACTACAGTTGAAGGTTTAAAAAACACCTCATTGAATCTAACCAACGCTTCTTGTTCTAAAACCTTTATAGAATAGGTGGCATGTAAAATAGAATGTTTAAACGCTTCACAAAATTTACTGATGTCAAAATCATAACTATTGCCTTCACCATATCCGGCAGGTATTTGTAGAAAATTCATTAAGTCGATATACAATTGTTGTATATGTACTTTATCGGGATAGCGGATATTGGCTTGTGCCTCTAAATTAACGATATCCTTGGGCGCATATAGTAAAACAGCATATGATTTATTGCCATCTCTACCTGCTCTTCCGGCTTCTTGATAATAATTTTCTAAGCAATCGGGTATTTCATAATGAATAACTACACGAACATCCGGCTTGTCGATGCCCATGCCAAATGCATTGGTGCAGGCAATTACCCTGGTTTTATTGTTGATCCAATTATTTTGCTTCTGCGTTCTTTCTTCATTGCTTAATCCCGCATGATAATAATCGGCATCTATTCCTTGTAGTTGCAATAAATCGGCAATGGTTTTGGTTTGTTTTCTGCTTTTACAATATACAATTGCAGATCCTTTTACTTTCTGCAATACATCAATCAATTTATGTTGCTTAGCCGGCGGATTAAATACACTATACGATAAGTTGGCTCTTTCGAAAGATTGTTGAAAGCGTTGTTGCGTATTGCCAAACAATAGTTTTTCGCAAATATCGTCTTGAACAGTTTTTGTTGCACTTGCTGTTAAAGCCAATACAGGTACATTTTTTAAATAGGTTCTTAATGTGGCAATGCGTAAATATGCGGGCCTAAAATCGTACCCCCATTGAGATATACAGTGTGCTTCATCAATAGCAATTAGGTTAATGTTAAGCCCGTGTAAAAAATCCTGAAATAAACCGGTTTCTAAACGTTCGGGTGAAACATATAAAAACTTATACGCACCATGCACTGCTTGCGCCAATGTTTTACGCACTTCTTGGTAACTCATGCCCGAATAAATGGCCAATGCAGGGATGCCTTTTTGAGTAAGGTTTTCTACTTGATCTTTAATTAATGCAATGAGCGGACTAACCACTAAACATAATCCATCTTTTGATAAAGCCGGCACTTGAAAGCAAATAGATTTTCCGCCTCCGGTGGGCAGCAATGCAAGCGTATCATTGCCTGCTAAAACAGCTGATATGATGTTTTCCTGTAAGGGCCTAAACGAATCGTGATTCCAATATTTTTTTAAAATTTCTTGAATCGTCAATGTTTAAAATTTGAATTCAAATTAAGTTACTTTTCGGTAATTAAGGCGGATAGAATTTGCAGCCAGTACTATATCGCTGAAACCCATAGTAAGTGCGGCTATTCCGGGTTGTAAAAAACCTGCGGCAGCAATAGGGATGGCAATGATATTATAAATGAATGCCCAAAACAAATTGCCTTGGATGGTTTTGTAGGTATATTTTCCCAAGCCTAATGCAAGCGGTAAATTTTGAATGCCTTTGTTCATCAATACTACTTGTGCCGTTTGAACTGCAATTTGAGTAGCCTCGCTCATGGAAATACCAATAGTAGCTTTAGCCAATGCAGGTGCATCATTGATGCCATCGCCCACCATGGCAACCGGTTCTTCTCTATTCAATTGTTCAATAATCAGTAGTTTATCTGATGGCGATTTTTCGGCATATACTTCTTTGATGCCTAATTGATCGGCAATTTGTTTACAAGTATGGGCATCATCACCACTAAGTAAAACCGTTTTAATTTGGTGTGCCTGTAAATATTGTATAACAGAAAGTGATTCGGGTCTTAATGCATCAGCCATATCTACCCAGCCAATAGGCATTTCATTTTTTATAAGATAAATAGTATGTCCGGGTTCAATACCATATGCTTTCAACCATTGATAGGCACCCAATAAATAGGTATTGCCGGCTGTATCAAAGGCTTCTATGCCTTTTCCTTTTATTTCATTGGTTTTGCTCCAAAAAATGGGTTTTTTAGTATTCCATTGTTTGGTAATGGCTTTTGCAATGGGGTGGTTAGAGTATTTTTCAATTGAAGCAACAATCTGTTTAAAATCTACTTCTGATAAATGACTTGAATGAAAAGCTGTTATTAAAAAATCACCTCGTGTAAGCGTGCCTGTTTTATCGAAAACAACGGTACGAATATCTTTGAATAATTCTAAACTGCGTGCATTTCTAAACAAGATGCCTTTTCTTGCCGCTCTGCCTAATCCAACGGCAATTGCGGCTGGCGTGGCTAATCCCATAGCGCATGGACAACTAATTACCAATACCGCAATGCTTCTCATCAATGATGCTGTAGTGCCTACTTCAATCACAAAATAATTGATTAAAAAACTTAAGATTGAAATGCCGATAACTACAGGAACAAAGATGGCCGAAATTTTATCTGCCAATTGTTGTACGGGTGGTTTTTCGGATTGTGCTTGCTTTACTAAATTGAGGATATTGCTCAAAACCGTATCGTTGCCTACTGCAGTTACTTGTGCCCTAACATTTCCTTCAAGGAGCATACTGCCTCCAATGAGTTGATCTTTCTTTTGTTTCAATAAAGGGGTACTTTCCCCAGTTAGTAAAGCTTCATTTACCTGAGCTTCGCCCGATAAAATACTGCAATCCATTGGCACTTGTTCGCCGGTTTTTATCAATATTAAATCGCCGATATGCAGTTCTGAATTTTCTATCGGAAAAATGATTTCTTGATTTTGATCGTCGAAAGCAATAATATTAGCCATTACTTTTTGTTGTCCGGCTAATTCGTTTAATGCTTTTTGTGTGGTTTGAATAGATTTATGTTCAATCCATTCGCCCATAAAAACTAAGGTAATAATGGTAGCAGTGGTTTCATAAAAAATGAAATCCATGCCCATATTATAGATGCTTCCAATTAAACTGTAAATGAAAGCGGCTGTAGCACCGGTAGCAACCAATACATTCATATTGGGAATGCCTTTTTGTAAACTTTTGATGGCGCTTTTTCCAAAATATCCCATACCTACAATATACACGGGCAAACAAATGGCCAATTGAATCCAAGGGTTCATTAAAAAATGAATATGCCAGGGCAACATATGCAGCATTAAAACCAAGGTAAAGGGTAAGCAAAAAAGGAAACGTTGAAAATGATTTTTAAAAAATGTTTTTGAACGGTCTTGAGCAATGCCATTTTCACTTACTACTTGATAGCCTAAATCTTTTATGCCTTTTTTGAGGGTTTCTTTTGAAAGATCGGAATTTGATTCAAAGCTTACGTCCCCACCAATAAAATTTACCTTCACATTTTTTAAACCTTGATCGCGGAGGTAGCGGTTGATACTGAGCGCACAATTGGTGCAATTCATACCTTCTACTTTCCATGAAATATTTTCCATAATGTAAAAATATTTCAACATAATGGGCTTATCTTACTAATGAAGGAAAATATCTTTGCAACATGGAGTTAATTTTTACACTCAATACCATTCATGAAGCTGTTGCAGCAGTTTTTAAACATATAGGACATAAACGTGTTGTTGCACTTTATGGGGAGATGGGCGCCGGCAAAACAACCTTTGCGCATGCTTTTTGTGAAACATTAGAAGTGGTGGATCCTGTTTCTAGTCCAACTTTTTCAATCATTAATACCTATACTACTTCAAATGGAGTTGCTGTATATCATTTAGATTTATATCGGTTGAATAGTGTTGAAGAAGCATTTTCGGCCGGAGTGGAAGAGGTACTCTATTCGGGATGTTATTGTTTGGTAGAGTGGCCCGAAAAGGCGCTGGAGATATTCCCGGAAGATACAGTAGCCTTATATTTAGAGGTAATCAATGCACAAGAACGGCGATTAAGAATTGTTGAAACTTAACTTTATTATGCACCATTTTGATGTATAAAAATTAGCCCCATCTTTTCGGGTTAAAATTTGTAATTTGTAAGCCCTTCAAATAATGGAATTATGGCTACATCAAAACCCTTTGTTTCCCCATCTTTTACTTACGAAACTTTAGAAGAAACTTTGGATGTAAAACCCAAAGGAGAAGAATTGCTCATTGGAATACCCAAAGAAAGTTCATTCAGTGAAAATAGAATTGCCTTAACACCCGAAGCGGTAGGAGTGATGGTTGCCAATGGGCATCAAGTTGTGGTAGAAACCAAAGCGGGTTTAGGCGCCAGTTATAGCGATAAAGACTATAGTGATGCAGGTGCAAAAATTGCCTATGATAGAAAAGAAGTTTTTGAATGCGATATATTGGTAAAGAGCGCTCCGGTAAGTGAAGAAGAATGCGAACTGTTAAAACCCAATCAATATGTGATTTCGCCTATCCATCTGGCGGTAATGAAAAGATCTATTTTACAAAAGATGATGGAGAAAAAAATCACTGCTTTAAGTTTCGAAAACTTGAAAGATGATAGTGGCCATAATCCAATTGTTAGAAGCATGAGTGAAATTGCCGGTAGTGCGGTGATGTTGATAGCCGGACAATACCTCAGCAATGCCAATAACGGGAAAGGTGTTTTGGTGGGCGGTATCAGTGGTATTCCTCCAACAAAAGTAATCATCATTGGCGCCGGTATCGTTGGCGAATATGCTGCACGTACTGCATTGGCCATGGGTGCCAGTGTTAAAATATTCGACAATAGTATTTATCGTTTAAAGCGTTTGCAAAATAATATCGGTGGGCGTTTATGGACTTCCGTTATAGAGCCCAAAATTTTGGCCAAGCAACTTAAAACCTGCGATGTTGCAGTTGGGGCATTAAGTAGTACTGGCGGACGTACACCTATAGTAGTATCGGAAGAAATGGTGAGTAATATGAGGCCGGGTACAGTAATTGTTGATGTAAGTATAGATAGAGGCGGTTGTTTTGAAACCAGTGAAGTTACTACACACGAAAAACCCGTGTTTAGAAAATACGATGTTATTCATTATTGTGTGCCCAATATACCAAGCGGATTTGCCCGTACAGCATCACAAGCCATTAGTAATGTATTAATGCCCTTGTTATTAGAAACTGCCGAAGATGGCGGCATAGATAATGTGGTGTGGTATAAAATCAATATCAGAAGCGGTATTTACTTATTTAAAGGATCGTTAACCAACTTTTATTTGAGCGAACGTTTCGATTTAAAATTCACCGACCTTAATTTACTCATTGCCAGTAATCGGTAATAGCATCCTGTTTAACTCATGGCATGGCTTCTAAGCAATCTTTTATTGAAAAATTCAGAAGGGTAACTGCTTCCGGACAATATCTTCCGGAAATAGATGGATTGCGTTTTATAGCCATTGCAAGTGTGGTTTTGGGAATGCATCTTACTACATATTATTACCAACAAATTGTACATCGTGCACCTGATACCGATACAATTTTTTTTAAAGTTTTATATGAAGGGGGATATGGCGTATCGCTCTTTTTTATGATCAGCGGATTTATTTTAGCCTTGCCCTTTGCAAAACAGTATTTTCTGCAACAAAAGAAAGTATCATTAAGGCAATATTTTTTACGTCGATTAACACGTATTGAGCCTGCATATATTGTTTCTCTTGTTTTGTATTTTCTATTACGCTTATGGATATTGCCATCCGAACAATTTCAACAAGCTGCACCACATTTTTTGGCATCTTTATTTTATGTGCATGGATTGGTATATGATGCGCATTCTACAATCAATGGTGTGGCATGGACATTAGAAGTTGAAGTGCAATTTTATCTGTTGGCACCCTTACTTTGTACATTGTTTTTAATTAAAAATGTATATGTAAGACGAGTATTGTTCATTGCCTTGATAATTGCAGGAACAATATACTCTTATCAACAACAATACGAAGTTGGCAATATCCTCAATAAAGGGTGTTATTTTTTAACCGGCATGTTATTGGCCGATTGTTTTATCAATGCAAAACGAACCTATGATACGGTAGGTTTTACATTTATTGGGATGGCTTGTTTTATAACCGCATTATTTATTCCTGCTTATTATGTTCACGTTTATTTCTGTTTGTTGAAAATAGGGTTAACAGCCATTTTTTTCTTTTTTGCTATCCAAAACAGGTTATTGAAAAAAGGATTAAGTGTTCGTCCAATTGCCATCATTGGAGGAATGTGTTATTCCATTTATTTAATGCATACAGGTGTGTTGGGGCTAATGGGATATTGGATAGCACCAATACATTTTGTTTCAATAAGCTGGCTCAATGCAGTGTTGCATTTGTTATTAGCAGTTATACTGATTATGGGCGTGAGTGGTATCTTTTATTGGCTTATAGAAAAGCCTACGATGTATAGAAATTGGTACAAGCGGAAAAAGAAAATTGAGCAGTAAGTTGCATTCAATGGTAGCGCTTATTTATAATCGCCAATGTTTAAAATAGCATGTGCCGATTGATATTCCAAAGGGTCGTTGCTACAAATAATCACCAATTTTCCTGTAGTATTTTCTGCTAATAAACGTTGGTATAAAGCAGCACCATTAGCATCTAAATTGGTAGTAGGTTCATCTAAAAACAAAACCGGCGCTTCACTAAAAAATGCCTGTGCTAATTTTAAACGTTGTTTCATACCGCTGCTGAAATAGCGAATTTGTTTGTGTGCCGCATTAGATAATTCAACGGCTTCTAAAATGGCATTTGTAGGTAAGTTCACCGGTTTAAAACTGGCATGAAAATTTAATAATTCAGTTGCCGTCATTTCTTCAATCAAATCTAAATAAGGCGCAGCAACTGCTAAATATTTAAATGCATTTTCTTCGGCAATGGAGTTGTTGTTCATACTGTACTGAACACTGCCTTCCGAAATAGTTGTGGCTCCGCAAATAACTTGAAGTAAGGTAGATTTTCCCGAACCGTTAGAGCCGGTTATTGCATATTTTTTACCTGCTTCAAATGTATAATCACAATGTCTGAAAATCCATTCACGATTATATCTTTTGCCGGTATTGAGCAGTTGAATGTGCATGTAAAAATTATAGCTACAAGGCTTTGATAAGCAGTTGTGGGTTAAAAAAATTATTCATCTTCCATGCTGCCTTTTGTAAAGCGTTTGATGATACCTCTGCCACTATCTCTAATGAAAGTTACAATTTCATCGCGTTCATCACTTGCCGGCAATTCTTCTTCAATGAAATTTAATGCTTGAGAAGTATTGAGTGCTTTATTGTAAATAATTCGATAGATGTCTAAAATTTGATTGATGCGATCGAGTGAAAATCCTCTTCTTTTTAAGCCTACAGAATTTACACCTGCATAGCTTAATGGGGTTCTTCCTGCTTTAATATAAGGAGGCACATCTTTACTTACTAAAGAGCCGCCACTAACAAAAGAATGTTGACCAATTTGTACAAACTGATGTACGGCACACATTCCACCAAGGATAGCAAAATCTCCTAAAATAACGTGCCCGGCCATTTGTGTATTGTTGCTCATGATGCAGTTATTACCTACAATACAATCGTGTGCAATATGACTATAAGCCATGATCAAGCAATTATCGCCAACCTTGGTTGTCCAACGATCTTTACTACCTCTATTAATGGTAACAAATTCTCTGATGGTAGTATTGTTGCCTATTTCTACGGTAGTGGCTTCGCCTTCAAACTTTAAATCTTGAGGGATGGCGCCAATAACAGCACCGGGAAATATCCTGCAATTACGTCCAACTCTTGCACCTTCCATAATGGTAACATTACTCCCAATCCATGTTCCTTCACCAATTTCAACATTTTGATGAATTACACTGAATGGATCAATTTTTACATTGGTAGCCAATTTGGCATTGGGATGTATGTAGGTATGTGGATGAATCATGTTGTGTTTTTGCGCAAGTAATCGATAATTGTTTTAAATCAATAACATAAAGATAATCTAAGTACGAAAAATGCTGCATTCCTTCTTAATAGGGAGCTTTATTGACTTAATTTCTTTTTACTATTTGAGCGGTTAAATCGGCTTCGGTACATAATTTATTGCCTACATAAACACTTCCTCTCATAATGCAAATGCCTCTTCTTATAGGTTCTATGAGTTCCATTTTAAGAATCATGGTATCTCCAGGAATAACTTTTTGCTTGAATTTACAATTGTCTATTTTCAAAAAATACGTATCATATTGACCTTCAGGCATAGAATTGATACACAAAATACCGCCGGTTTGAGCTAAAGCTTCTATTTGTAAAACACCAGGCATTACTGGGTTTCCAGGAAAATGACCTTGAAAGAAAAACTCATTAAAGGTTACATTCTTTATACCTACTATATGCTTGTCGGTTAAATCAATAATTTTATCTACCAACAAAAATGGATAACGATGGGGAAGTGTTTTTTCAATTTGCTCTAATGTATATACAGGAGCTTGGTTTACATCGTAAATGGGCACATCTTTGGTATGCTTATTTTTCTTGATGTATTGTTTGATTTTACGCGCAAATTCAACATTGCTGCTGTGGCCCGGACGGTTTGCTATAATATGTCCTTTAATAGGATAACCAATTAAAGCTAAATCGCCAATTACATCTAAGAGTTTATGACGAGCCGGTTCATTGGGGAATCTTAATTCTAAATTATTAAGGTAACCTTCACTCTTTACGGCAATTTTATCTCTGCCAAATGCTTGCGCCAATCGATCCATTTCTGCTTCAGAAACGGGTTTGTCTACTACCACAATAGCATTATTGATGTCTCCACCTTTTATCAAATTGTGTTTAAGTAAGGCTTCCAATTCGTGTAAGAAGCAAAATGTTCTACAAGGGGCAATTTCTTGTTTAAATTCTGAAATAGTTTTTAATCCAGCATGTTGGGTTCCTAATACAGGCGAATTAAAGTCGATTAAAGTAGTGATTTTATATTCAGTTGCCGGAAGTGCAGTCATTTCTACTCGTTTCACTTCATCATAAAAAGAAAGGTTGGTATCTATGGTATACCATGCTTTTGCAGCTTCTTGTTCAAGTACACCGGCTTCTTCAATGATTTCAACAAAGGGCTGACTGCTTCCATCAATGATAGGAATTTCGGGGCCGTTAACTTCAATCAAACAATTATCTACACCCATACCTACTAATGCGGCAAGGATATGTTCTACCGTGCTGATTTTTGCATCGCCTACTTCTAATGTAGTGCCTCTTGAAGTATCGGTTACTAAATCGCAATCGGCTTTAATTAAAGGCATGCCGGGTAAATCAATCCGTTGAAATTGGTATCCAAAACCGGGGTTTGCAGGCTTTAGTGTCATGTCTACCTTAATGCCGGTATGTAATCCGGTACCGGAAATACTGGTAGCATTTGCAAGTGTATGTTGTTTATCGGGATTGAAGTTCATTTGCATCCTATTTTATATTGTAGGCCGCAAAGATATTTTATTTTTAACACCGAAGCTGCATAGGATAAAGTAGATTCCTTTTTGAGGAATAAACTATTGATTGTGGCTTTTAACTATGATAGCAATTTCTGCATCTGGGTTCATAAGTTTCTTTTTCACCCAATAACACTTGTCCGGTAGCTTCAGTTTTCCTGTAACTTATATTGGCAATATTGCCACATTTTACACAAATAGCGTGTAGTTTGGTGATATAATCGGCAATGGCCAAGAGATTGGGCATTTGTCCAAATGGCTTTCCCATATAATCCATATCTAATCCGGCAACAATAACACGTTTGCCTTTCAAAGCCAATTGTTCGCAAACATTGGTTATTTCGGCATCAAAGAATTGGGCTTCATCGATACCTACTACATCGGCATCTTGGGCGAGTAATAAAATGGTTTGAGAACTTTCTACGGGGGTGCTCATGATAGAGTTGGTATCATGACTTACAATATTCACTAAATCGTAGCGCACATCTATTGCCGGTTTAAAAATCTCCGCATTTAGATTGGCAATCTTAACGCGTTTTAAACGACGGATGAGTTCTTCTGTTTTTCCGCTGAACATACTGCCACAAACTACTTCTATCCAGCCTCTTCTTTCTCCGCTTAAATTGGGTTCAATAAACATTAATCTGAAATTTTTGAATTCTCTATGTAACTTTAAAGGAAGTATTGCAAAGGTTAAGGATTTGAAGCATTAGTCAAAACTAAATTTCTACCTTATTTTCGCATTTGAAAAAAACAATGATATGGAAAGAGTGGCTACACTTATTCAAAAACTGCAACAGCAATTAAAAGAGGGCGCTACTGCCTCTAAAATGCTGGTTACTGCACGTTTGTTGGAGAGTGAATTGATCTCCCTTCCTGCTGCTGCATCGGAAATGGTTTCTATAGATTTGCCGGTAATTCCTATTGTTAAGCAAGAAACATCTGCAACGGTTACTGAAATTCCCTTTCCTGCTATTGAAATTGTATCGGAGCCCCATCCCGAAGAAAAAATTATTGAAGTTTTACAGGTTGATGAAGCCGAAATTGAGGCGGAGTTGGATGAAATAAAACGGAATATGCAAGCTATGCAACAAATGACAAGTGTGGGAAAGCCCCGTTTTTTCTTTGATCAGGAAGATCCCGAACAACAGGATATCCCAACATTAAATCATCAACCTGCACAAGTTTTTCAAACGCCTGCTCCGGCACCAACAAAAGAAGTTCACCAATTAATTGCAAATGAAGAAGCGTCGTTGAATGATTCCTTAAATAATGGAACAGCGGCATTGGCTGAAAAATTAACCGAAACACCCGTAAAAGATTTAAAAAAGGCAATTGGTATAAATGACCGTTACCTGTACATCAATGAATTGTTTAGAGGCGATGAAGCCATGTATGAAAGAAGTATTAAAACCATCAACAGCTTTTCTATTTGGCCCGAAGCCGAATATTGGATTAGGCGAGAGTTAAAAACAAAATTGGGTTGGTTAGAAACAGATGCGATGGTTAAGCAATTTGATCAACTGGTAAAGCGTCGGTTTTCTTAGTTATTCCTTCAAAATCAAGCCATTGAATATTGGTTACTTATAATACGCTTCTAAATCTTTTTTGAGGTCATTTTTCTACATTAATCTATTGTTTTTATACTTGATACTGTCGTTGTATTGATTATCTTTGCTGCGTTTAAATATGTGATTATGCGGCCTTTACAAATGGTAGATACTAAGAATCAGTACTTGAAAATAAAACAAGAGGTAGACAATGCTGTTTTAGACGTGTTGAATAGCGCTCTGTTTATTGGGGGTAAAGTAGTAAATGATTTTGCTACAAATTTGGCTGCATACAATCAAGTTCAGCATGTAATTCCTTGTGCTAATGGTACCGATGCCTTGCAAATTGCCATGATGGCACTCGATTTGCAACCCGGCGATGAAATTATTACGCCTTCTTTTACCTATATCGCCACTGTAGAAGCGGCTGCTTTATTAAAACTTCAACCGGTTTTTGTGGAGGTAGATAAAGCTACTTTTTGTTTGGATCCGGAAGCGGTTGAAAAAGCCATCACCCCCAAAACAAAAGCTATTGTTCCGGTGCATCTTTATGGTCATTCTGCAGATATGGAAAAAATCATGGCCATTGCCGCTAAATATAATTTGTATGTTATAGAGGATAATGCACAGGCAATAGGATGCGATTATACTTTTTCGGATGGGCGGGTTGCCAAAACCGGAAGTATCGGTCATATCGGATGTACGTCTTTTTATCCCTCTAAAAATCTAGGCGCTTATGGCGATGGAGGGGCAATATTTACGAACGATAATGCGTTAAATGAAAAACTAAAAATGATTGCTGCTCATGGTCAAAAGCAACGCTATTACCATGAAGTGGTGGGTTGTAACTCAAGGTTAGACGCCGTTCAAGCAGCTGTATTGGATATTAAACTTAAACACTTGAATACATATATTCAAGCGAGGCAAACTGCAGCAGCATATTATGATAAGGGCTTTGCAGGAATCAGTGCTATTCAAACGCCGTTTAAAGCAGCAAATTCTGCCCATGTTTATCACCAATACACTTTAGTTTTAAATGGTATTGATAGAGATGGGTTGAACGAATTTTTAGCTAAAGAAGGCGTTCCTTCAATGATTTATTACCCTGTTCCTTGTCATCGACAAAAGATGTTTGATGCATTTGGAGGCAGTTCTTTTCAATTGCCTGTAACCGATTGGTTAACAGAAAGGGTAATTTCGCTACCAATTCATACCGAACTCGATACTGAACAACAAGATTTTATTATAGCTAAAGTTTTACAATTTATACATCAATAAACCCTTAATATCATGAAAATAGCAGTAGTTGGAACAGGATACGTAGGCTTAGTTACCGGTACTTGTTTTGCAGAAACCGGCAATGACGTTATATGCGTAGATATCGACAAAAGTAAAGTTGATAAACTGTCCTCCGGTCATATCACTATTTATGAACCCGGACTAGAAAAGTTATTCTTAAGGAATCAAAAAGAAAATCGCTTGCATTTTACAACTTCATTGGTAGATGGAATTGAAGGTGCTGAAGTTATTTTCTTAGCCTTACCTACACCTCCAGGAGAAGATGGCAGTGCCGATTTAAAGTACATTTTAGGCGTTGCCGATGATTTGGGCAAAATCATGAAAGATTATAAAGTTATTATTGATAAAAGTACAGTTCCGGTTGGTACTGCCGATAAAGTGCATGCCGCTATTGCAAAAAATGCAACGGTAGATTTTGATGTGGTAAGTAATCCCGAATTTTTAAGAGAAGGGGTTGCAGTTGATGATTTCATGAAACCCGATCGTGTGGTAATTGGAACTTCATCGGAACGTGCTAAAAAAACATTGAACGATTTATATGCGCCGTTTGTGCGTCAAGGTAACCCTATCATCTTTATGGATGAAAAAAGTGCCGAGCTTACAAAATATGCCGCCAATTCATTTCTTGCAACTAAAATTACTTTCATGAACGAAATTGCTCGTTTGTGCGAATTGTTAGGTGCCGATGTGGATATGGTGCGTAAAGGTATCGGTAGCGATGAACGTATTGGTCGCCGTTTCCTTTTCCCCGGTATTGGATATGGTGGAAGTTGCTTCCCTAAAGATGTTCAAGCATTAGCTAAATCTTCTTCTGAAGTGAATTACGATTTCAAGATTTTGGAAGCCGTAATGGAAGTCAATGAAAATCAAAAATTACATTTGATTCCATCTGTAGAAAAGTATTTCTCCGGCGATTTAAAAGGAAAGAAATTTGCACTTTGGGGATTGGCATTTAAACCCAATACAGATGATATTCGCGAAGCTCCAGCCTTATATATTATTGATGCTTTAGTGGCTGCAGGTGCAACTGTTGCTGCATTTGATCCCGAAGCAATGAGTAATGTAAAAGGTGTTATTGGCGATAAAATCAGTTATGTTGAAAGTCAGTACGATGCATTACAAGATGCCGATGCTTTAATCATAGCAACTGAGTGGAGCGAATTCCGTACTCCGGATTTTGGCAAGATCACAACGATGTTAAAAAATAAAGCAATTTTTGATGGCCGAAACTTATTCGACCTTAAGCAAATGCAAGACCTCGGCTACCATTATGTGAGCATAGGTAGAAAAACAATAACTCAATAATTCATAAGCGGGCCCCGTGCCCGCTTCTTTTCATTTTATTCAATCCTTGTTTATGAGTGCAACAACTGATCAAACTACAGCTTCTACTCCGGGTTCGGCAGGTAGAGTGTTGATAACCGGAGCTGCCGGATTTTTGGGGTCACATTTATGCGATCGCTTTATTCGCGAAGGCTACCATGTAATTGGCATGGATAATCTTATTACCGGCGATTTAAGAAATATTGAACACTTGTTCAAATTACCACAGTTCGAATTTTATCATCACGATGTATCTAAGTATATCCATATCTCTGGTGAATTGGATTATATTTTACATTTTGCTTCACCCGCTAGTCCAATAGATTATTTAAAAATTCCTATCCAAACCTTAAAAGTTGGTTCTTTGGGTACACATAATTGTTTGGGTTTAGCTTTGGCAAAAAAAGCAAGGATATTAGTAGCATCTACCAGTGAAGTTTATGGCGATCCAATGGTGCATCCACAACAAGAAACCTATTGGGGGAATGTAAATCCGGTTGGCCCACGTGGTGTATATGATGAAGCCAAGCGTTTTCAAGAAGCCATCACTATGGCATACCATACTTTCCATCATGTAGAAACACGTATCGTACGTATATTCAATACATACGGTCCTAGAATGCGACTGAATGACGGTCGTGCTTTGCCAGCTTTCATCGGACAAGCTTTACGTGGAGAAGATTTAACTGTATTTGGAGATGGTTCTCAAACCCGTAGTTTTTGTTATGTAGATGATTTGGTAGAAGGGATTTATCGTTTACTCATGAGCGATCATGCTCAACCTGTAAATGTGGGTAATCCGGATGAAATTTCTTTGAAAGATTTTGCTGAAGAAATCATCAAATTAACCAACACTACTCAGAAAATTATATACAAACCTTTGCCAACCGACGATCCAAAACAACGCCAGCCGGATATTACAAAGGCAAAAGAAATTTTGGATTGGACGCCAAAAGTGAATCGTGCAGAGGGATTAAAAATTACGTACGATTACTTTAAAAATTTACCCAAAGAAGAATTGTATAAATTGCCCAAAGAGTTTACCAAAAAGTGATTGCACGCGTAAATACTACTATTTATTTACATTTGCTACTAACTGAATGTTTATTATAAAGCCCTAAAAGCCTACAATCTTAAAAAGATTATAGCATTTTTATTATGTACAACGAGTTATTAAACAAAGAGAAAACCCTTGCCGTTATCGGATTGGGGTATGTAGGATTACCAATTGCATTAGAATTTGCTAAGCGAATAAAAGTTATTGGTTTTGATATCAATGCCGATAGAATTGAAATGATGCGTCAAGGCATTGACCCCAGTCAAGAATTAGAAGCTTCTGCTTTTGAAGGTTGTGATATAGAATACACCAATGATCTTGAAGTATTAAAAAAGGCTAATTTCTTCATCGTTGCCGTACCTACTCCGGTAGACGACCATAATGTGCCCGATTTAATTCCGGTAAGAAAAGCCAGTGAAACCATTGGCAAAGTAATTAAGAAAGGCGATTATGTAGTGTATGAAAGTACTGTTTATCCGGGTTGTACAGAAGAAGATTGTATACCTATCATTGAACAATTAAGTGGCTTAAAAAATGTAACGGATTTTAAATCGGGCTATTCGCCCGAAAGAATCAATCCGGGAGATAAAGAACACACTTTAGCAAAAATTGTAAAAGTGGTGAGTGGCTGCGATGAAGAAAGTTTAGAAGTGGTGGCCAAAGTATATGAAATGGTGGTTACAGCAGGTGTACATCGTGCCTCCAGCATTAAAGTTGCCGAAGCCGCAAAAATTATTGAAAATACACAGCGCGATTTGAACATTGCTTTGATGAACGAATTGTCAATCATTTTCGACCGCATGGATATCAACACTTTTGAAGTATTGGAAGCCGCCGGAACCAAATGGAATTTCTTGAAATTTCAACCGGGTTTAGTTGGCGGACATTGCATTGGAGTAGATCCCTATTATCTTACCTACAAATCTAAAAAATTAGGATACGATAGCCAGGTTATTTTAGCCGGTCGTGTAATCAATGATGGCATGGCAGGATATGTTGCACGTAAAGTATTACAACACATCATTCAAAACAATGGCAATGTAAAAGATGCTAAAGTATTGATCATGGGAGCAACATTTAAAGAAAATGTGAGTGATATCCGCAACAGTAAAGTAGCCGATGTAATTAAAGAATTAACCTCTTTCTCTTTAAATGTAGAAGTAAGCGATCCATTTGCAGATAGCGATGAATTGAAACACGAATATGGTTTTGAATTGGTAAAAGAAATTGGTAATAAATATGATGCCGTTTTAATTACCGTTCCGCATAGCCAATACCGTGAGTTAGATGATGCTTACTTTGCTTCAATCACTAAAGATTATGCTTTGGTAGCCGATCTTAAAGGGATATTCAGAAAGAAAATCACCAGCAGAAGTTACTGGAGTTTATAAAATAGGTTGCTTAATTAATTGATATGAATACTCAATTCCATACCGGAAGTTTAGCGGATAAAAGTTTTTTAGTAACTGGAGGAGCCGGTTTTATAGGAAGTCATATTGCCGAATATTTATTAAGTAACGGCGCCCAAAAAGTGCGTGTTTTAGATAATTTAGTGAATGGATTTCAATCTAACTTAGATACATTAAGGGCTTATCCTGCATTTGAATTTATAGAAGGAGATATTCGCAATGCACAAACTTGTTTGGATGCTTGTGCCGGAATAGATTATGTAAGCCATCAAGCCGCACTAGGTTCTGTTCCACGTTCTATTAAAGAGCCTTTGTATTTCAATGAGGTTAATGTGGGTGGTTTTATCAACATGTTAAAAGCCGCCACCGATCAACAAGTAAAACAATTTGTTTACGCCTCATCATCTTCTGTTTATGGCGATGAACCAACTTTACCTAAAGTAGAACATCGCATAGGAAATTGTTTATCGCCTTACGCTGCAACTAAAAAAACCAATGAATTGTATGCACAAATTTTTGCAGATGTGTATGGTTTAAAATTAATGGGCTTTAGATACTTTAATATTTTTGGTCCACGACAAGATCCTGATGGCCCTTATGCTGCAGTAATTCCATTATTTGTAAAAGGCATCATGAAAAAAACGCCGGTGTACATTAATGGAGATGGTGAACAAACCCGTGATTTTACTTTTGTTGATAATGCGGTACAAGTGAATGTAAAAGGGATGCTTACCGATAATAAGGATGCTTTGAAACAAGTATATAATGTAGCAGTTGGAGAAAATTATTCGGTTAATTATTTATACAAAGCTTGTAAAACACAGTTGGGTAGCGATTTTGAAGCTACTTACCGCGAACCTCGTGCCGGCGATATCAGAAATTCGTTAGCCGATATAACCCTTGCTAAAACATTACTTGGCTATGCACCTACTAAAAGATTTGAAGATGGTTTAAAAACAACCATTGAATTTTTTAGGCAAAAATATAGTTAACCCTAACCTTCAATATTAAATCCATTTATCATGCCATTTATACAAACTGATTTCCCTGGTTTATTGGTTTTTGAACCGGTGGTTTATAAAGATGCTAGAGGTTATTTTTTTGAAAGTTATAATGAAAAAATTTTCAATGAAGGTGGCGCTACTATGAAATTTGTGCAAGACAATCAAGCCAAATCTTCCTATGGTGTAATACGCGGATTGCATTTTCAACATCCTCCCTATACACAAACTAAATTGATACGTGCATTAAGCGGTTCTATTTTAGATGTAGTGGTAGATTTGCGCGTAGGTTCTCCAACA
This sequence comes from Ferruginibacter sp., assembly GCA_049314655.1. Lineage (GTDB taxonomy): Bacteria > Bacteroidota > Bacteroidia > Chitinophagales > Chitinophagaceae > Ferruginibacter. The sequence goes on from JBMOEQ010000008.1 coordinate 21,637, forward strand.
CACGGCAAAGTTTATTCTATAGAGCTTACGGAAGATAATCAACGCCAATTATTGGTTCCAAAAGGATTTGCACATGGCTATTCGGTATTAAGCGAAACGGCAGTTGTATTGTATAAATGCGATGAATTTTACCATCCCAAAAGTGAAGGCGGTGTGTTGTTTCGCGATCCGGCATTAGCCATCGATTGGAAAATTCCGGCCGATAAAGCTTTGGTTGCCGATAAAGATCAACAACATCCAACCTTTGCCGATTGCCAACACCAATTTGTTTTTGAAGGATAAACAGTATAATGTTTTTTTAACCCTTTAATCTGAGCTTGCTATGATACCTAATTCAATTCTTATTACCGGCGCCAAAGGTCAATTGGGTAGTGAGTTACAACTACTTGCCGAACAATATCCTCAATATCAATTTTTGTTTACTGATAGAGAAGAATTGTCAATTGATGACGAAAATGCAGTGCGTGATTTTTTTGGAAAATATCCCATAGGTTTTTGTATCAACTGTGCAGCTTATACCGCAGTAGATAAAGCCGAAACAGATATAACCATTTCCAATAGCATCAATGGCGATGCTCCCGGTATTTTAGCGGCGGTTTGTAAAGATTTTAATGCGGCATTTATTCATATTTCTACCGATTATGTTTTTGATGGCACAGCAACAGTTCCTTATCAAGAAACAGATGCCGTATCGCCGGTAAATTTATATGGTGCCTCTAAATTATTGGGCGAGCAATTGGCTTTAAAAAATAATCCCGATACCATCATTATTCGTACCTCTTGGGTATATGCACCCCATGGCAATAATTTTGTAAAAACCATGCTGCGATTGATGAAAGAGAGAGACAGTTTAAGTGTGGTAAGCGATCAACAAGGATGCCCTACATATGCAGCAGATTTAGCATCGGCCATCATGCAAATTGTGGTGCAATTGCCCAATATTAATAGCGAGCGACCTTATATTTTTCATTATTCTAATCAGGGCCCAATCACGTGGCATCATTTTGCCGAAACCATTGCTCAATTATCCGGAAGTGCTTGTGTAGTACATCCTATTCCTACGAGTGCTTATCCTACGCCTGCAAAACGACCGGCATATTCTGTAATGAATACACAAAAAATTCAATCTACTTTTAACATCACTATTCCATATTGGAAAGATAGTTTAGCAATTTGTTTGAAACGTTTGGGCGTATAACGTATTTGAATATACGCAAATATTTTATTGTTCTTTATTGCGAATGTAAACGAGTTTGATACCGGCTTTATCGGTTTCTCTTTTATCAATTTCGAACTGCGGAAAGGATTTTATGAGTGGCGTAAGTTTTTGAAATCCGTAATTGCGTGGATCAAAATCGGGTTGTTTTTTCGGTAACAAATTGCCTACTTCGCCCAAAAATGCCCATCCGTTTTCATCGGCCAAATCATTGATAGAAGAGGAGAGTAGATGCAATAATTCTTTGTTCGATTTTTCTACACCTTTTTTTACAGCAGATTTAGAATTTCCTGTACCAGCTTTTTTGTTTTCTAAAGGGGCATCGGGTACTGCAATAATTTCCATGTAAATAAATTTATCGCAAGCAATGATAAATGGACTGGGTGTTTTCTTTTGTCCAATGCCAAACACTTTCATGCCGGCTTCTCGTAAGCGGGTAGCTAATCGAGTAAAATCGCTATCGCTCGATACAATGCAAAATCCATCTACTTTGCCCGAGTACAAAATATCCATGGCATCAATAATTAAAGCACTGTCGCTAGAATTTTTTCCTGAGGTATAACTGTATTGCTGAATAGGCGTGATGGCATTTTGTAATAAAACATTCTTCCATCCAGATACGGTGGGTTTTGTCCAATCGCCATAAATACGTTTAAAAGTAGGCGTGCCATATTTAGCAATTTCTTCCATTACGCCTTTTACATTACTATAGGGAACATTGTCGGCATCAATGAGCACGGCAAGTCTAATGTCTTTTGAAATTTCCATACTACAAGTTACACCATAATCTATAAATCCAAGAACCGGCTGATTTAACTCTCCGTTGTTTGAAGAATATACTGTAGTTTTAACGGCTTGAATATTCGGAAAATTAATCACTCATGGAACTCTTTACAACCTCAGCCCCAATCATCATTACTTGCAGCAACAGAATTGCGCCTTATTTGGAAATGGAAGTGGTTGAATTGGGATATAAACCGGTGAGTGTATTTAAAACCGGAGTACAATTGTTTGGAACATTGCAAGATTGTATTCGGTTGAATTTAAATTTGAGGTGTGCTAGCCAGGTTTTATTTTCCATTAAAAAATTCAAGGCAATTGATGCTGATAGTTTATATGCTGCATTACATGATATTCCTTGGGAAGCAGTAATTCCTCCCAATGGTTATTTTTCCATCACCTCTAACGTTCAAAACGAAACCATCAATAATAATTTATTTGCCAATGTACGGGTGAAGGATGCCATTGTAGATCGGTTTAGGGAAAAATCCGGACATCGACCCGATTCGGGCTCGGCACTTACAGGAACAGTTATTCATCTTTTTTGGCGCGATGAGCAGGCCGAAATTTTTGTAGATACCAGTGGCGAAACTTTATCCAAACACGGGTATCGTAAAATACCGGGCAAGGCACCCATGTTAGAGTCGTTAGCAGCGGCAACTATTCTTGCCTCCGGTTGGAACCGTAAAACAGCTTTTGTAAATCCAATGTGTGGCTCATCTACATTAGCCATAGAAGCCGCATTGATGGCCAGCAATCGTAAACCGGGTATGTTTAGAACCAACTATGCTTTTATGCATTTGATGGGCTATACCGAATCAATGGTTGAAGCTGAACGTAAACGAATAGACGATAATATTATTACCGAAAATTTGCCTGTAATTATTGCCTCCGATATTAGTGCCGATGCAGTAAATATATCCAAGATTAATGCCGGAGCAGCTGGTGTTGCTGATATGATTACATTTTATGAAGGCGATTTTGAAATCACGCCAATGCCTCAAGAAAATCAAGGCGTAGTATTTTTTAATCCGGAGTATGGCGATCGTTTAGGGGTTGAAAAAGAGTTGGAAGCTACCTATAGCAGAATAGGTGATTTTATGAAGAAAAAATGTACCGGTTATACAGGATTTGTTTTCACCGGTAACCTCGAGTTGGCTAAAAGAATAGGATTAAAACCCAAACGCAGAATTGAATTTTTTAATAGTAAAATCGATTGCCGTTTACTGTCATTCGAATTATATGGCGGTTCAAGAAAATTACCTGTTACGGATCCGATAAATTTATAAAGATTGTTGTAAACTGTTGTAAATTTACCATAGCCAATTTCACCAACATGAAAGCAATACTTCATCGTTATGCCGCTTACAATATTTGGGCACATAAAAAAATATTTGAATCGTTACATCAGTTTAAGGAAGAAGACATTCAGCAAGCAATGGTAAGTAGTTTTGAAGGTATTGTACCTACATTATTGCATTTGTTGGATGCTGAAAATATTTGGTGGCAGCGCATGAAATTGAACGAATACGTAATAGTGCCGAGCAGCCATTTTGAAGGTTCATTGGCCGATTTAGAAAAGCTAATTCTACAACAAGCACAGGCATGGGAACAATGGGTAGCTGAAGCGCAAGAAATTCAATTTGAACACGAGTTTCGATACTATGGATTAGAGCGCCAACAGTTAAAAATTTCCATTGCCGATATGTTGTTGCATGTGTTTAACCATACTTCCTATCATCGGGGGCAAATTATTACAATGATGCGCCAATTGGGCTTATCTAAAATACCTCAAACAGATTATGCGTTTTATTTGCGCAATAAAAAATAATGTAAAGGTTGTTTAAAGAAAAAGTCGGAATGTATTTTCCGACTTTTTTTATATACCTGTTAAACTATTTTATTTTGTATCGTAAGCCCAATGTACCAAAGTTGCGCCCCAAGTAAAACCGCCACCAAAGGCAGCTAATACAATTTTATCGCCTTTGTGTAATTGGGTTTCCCATTCCCATAAACATAATGGAATAGTTGCTGCTGTGGTATTACCATAACGTTGAATATTCAACATTACTTTATCGTGCGATAAGCCCATACGATTTGCTGTAGCGTCTATGATTCTTTTGTTGGCTTGATGGGGTACTAACCAAGCAATATCATCACCGGTGAGTTGATTTCTTTCTAATAAATCATAAGCTGCATCGGCCATTCCTTTTACAGCAGCTTTAAAAACCGGCTGCCCATCTTGAAAAATAAAATGGTCTTTGGCATCTACGGTTTCATGCGAGGAAGGTTTTACAGAACCACCGCCTTTCATGTGCAAATAATTTCTTCCGGCACCATCGCTTTTCAATAAGCTATCTTTTACGCCAATATCTTCAGTTGTTGGCTCTAATAAAACTGCTCCTCCACCATCACCAAAAAGAATACAGGTAGTTCTGTCGGTATAATCTACAATAGAACTCATTTTATCAGCACCTACCACTACCACTTTTTTATATCGACCACTTTCAATTAATGCTGCGCCTGTAGTTAAACCGAATAAAAAACCGGAACAAGCTGCTTCCAAATCAAAGCCCCAGGCATTTTTGGCGCCAACTTTATCGGCTATAATATTTGCAGTAGCCGGAAACATCATATCCGGAGTTACGGTTGCACATATAATGCAATCTATTTCAAGGGGATCGATACCACGTTTTTCGCAAAGGTTTAATACGGCTGGGGCACCTAAATCAGAGCTGCCTAAACCTTCGCCTTTTAAAATTCTGCGTTCTTCTACACCGGTTCGAGATTTAATCCATTCGTCGTTGGTGTCAACCATGGTTTCTAAAATTGCATTGGTTAATCGATATTCCGGAACATATCCTCCAACTGCTGTAATAGCTGCATTAATTTTTTGCATGTTCGTTTTTTAAGAATTTGAATTCAATAAATAGTTTAGCGTTCAGTTTTCTGTTTTGTTGCTTTTTCAAACCTATTGAAAGGGAATTTTGAAGTAAAACAACAGCATTGATTAACATAAAGCAAGCAATTTCATCACATTAGCGTATTATTTTTTACTGCCTTAAGGTGTCAAAAGTACTTACAAAGGGTTATTCCCCAAAAATTATCCTTATTTTCGCTATAGACTATAGATTTAATATGTACGCTTATTTGGAGGGAAAATTTACGCTGAAAAATCCGGCACAGGTATATATCGATGTAAACGGTATTGGGTTTGAAGTTAATATTAGCTTAAATACCTTCTCCTTTATTCAACATATAGAGCAGGGTAGGTTATATACCCATTTACAAGTAAAGGAAGATGGGCATACTTTATATGGTTTTTTTGAAAAATCGGAAAAGGAAATGTTTGTTCAATTAATAGGCGTATCGGGTATTGGTGCAGCAACAGCAAGGATGATGTTGTCTAACTTGAAACCCGAAGAAGTGGCCATTGCCATTCGCACCAATAATATTAAGCTGTTGGAAAGCGTTAAAGGTATTGGTAAAAAGACAGCGGAAAGATTGGTTCTGGAGCTGAAAGATAAAATGGGCAAATTGGGTACAGAAAGCAATGCTTCTTTTGCCGCTTTGGGCAATACTGTTCAACAAGATGCGTTAAATGCCTTACAGGCTTTAGGCATTGGAAAAGCACAAGCCGAAACAGCTGTACAAAAATTAATACAAGTAGAACCTGAAATACCACTCGAAAATTTAATTAAAAAAGCACTAAAAGCCATTTGAGAGAAATTTACCTTAACAGTATACTGGATGTTTCTAAAGAGAAAATTTATACCCCAAATCATTGGCTTCGTATCCGTGCAACTGCTGCTGTCGTTTACCTTGGTAAAAGCGACACCGGTATTTAATTCACCCCTGCAAACCATTCAGGGAGACACTACAGTACCGTCGCCTTATTCCCTTCCTTTTCCCATTAAAGATCGTAGAGGAGATTTCTTAAGCGCAGGTAAAAGAAGCACTTTTGATTTTAAAACGCCCGCTAATATTACCGATTCGGTTGGGTACGATTATAGAACCCAATTATATACGGTGTACGAAAAAATCGGCAATAAATACTACCGAACACCGGTAACTTATACCCAAGAAGAATATTGGAAAATGCGAGGCCGACAAGCGGAAGTTGATTATTTCCGTAAAAGAGCCAACACCATGAACCTGCTCAATAGAAAATTGGTGAAACCAAAATTGGGCATGTACGATAATCTTTTCAATCGTTTATTCGGTAATGGAAAAATTGATATCACCCCACAAGGAAATGTTGATATCACTGCAGGTTATCAAGGCCAAAATATAAAAAATCCTACTCTACCCGAACGTGCAAGAAGAAATGGCGGTTTTGATTTCGACATGAATGCCCAAGTGAATGTAAATGCAAGTATTGGTGATAAGCTGAAATTTCCAATCAATTACAATACACTGGCCAATTTTGGACAAGAAAACCAACTAAAACTCGATTATACTGGCGTTGATGATGAAATTATTAAAAGATTAGAAGCGGGTGTTGTGCAGTTTTCATCTAAAAGCACATTGATACCTGGATCGCAACAACTCTTTGGTATTAAAAGTCAATTGCAATTTGGTAAACTCAGTGTTACTACCGTATTGGCCAACCAAAAATCGCAACGCCAAAGTGTGAATTTACAAGGCGGTGCTGCTTCACAAGTGATAGATTTGAAGGCGGATGAGTATGAAGAAAATAGGCACTTCTTATTAGGTCAATATTTCAAAGACAATTACAATAAAGTATTATCTCGCTTGCCGGCTGTAACCACTCCTGTTCAAATTTTACGGTTAGAAGTTTGGGTAACCAATAGAAATGGTAGTACAACTAATACCAGAGATATTGTGGGTTTGATGGATTTGGGTGAAAAAAATCCTTACCGCCAGCCACCTCTAATTAATGTGCTTACCAATTTCGATTATCCATCTAATGGCACCAACGATTTATACGGCAATATCATTGGCAATTCGGCCAATCGAAATCCGGCTTTAGTAGTTACCAATTTGCAAGCATTGGGTTTGGCTCCGGTTCAGGATTTTGAAAAAACCTTTGCACGTAAATTAGATTCTACCCAATATATTTTCAATCGACAAGCAGGGTACATCTCTTTAAGTCAGCCTTTATTGCCCGATGAAGTTTTAGCAGTAGCTTATCAATATACCTACAACGGAAGGGTATATCAAGTGGGTGAATTTTCGCAAGATTTACCTCCGGATAGTGTATCGGCTACTCAAAAAGTATTGTTTTTGAAATTGTTGAAAGCCACATCACAAAGGCCTAAACTTCCTATCTGGCAGTTGATGATGAAAAATGTGTATTCTGTAGGCTATGGTACATTAACACCAACCGATTTCAAATTGAATGTATTGTATCAAGAGCCAAGTTTAGGTTGGAAAAGATATGTGCCATTCGGCGACAAAAATCAAGGAACACCAATCATTTCATTAATCAATTTAGATCGTTTAAATAATCAACTAGATCCACAGCCCGATGGTGTTTTTGATTATATTGAGGGATACACCATCCTCTCGCAATATAGTAGAGTAGTGTTTCCTGTGTTGGAACCATTTGGACGAGATTTGGCATCACAAGTATATAATGTAGTGCCATCAACAGCTAAGGATACTTTGTATTATGCATTGTATGATTCCATTAAAGCCGTAGCACAGCAATATCCCAATTTGAATCGATTTGTGATGAAAGGAACGGCCCGTACTTCGGGATCATCTGATATTAGTATCGGGTATAATATTCCTCGTGGTAGCGTTACCGTTACTGCTGGCGGACAAACACTCATTGAAGGAACCGATTATGATATCAATTATGATTTAGGAACCATTAAAGTAACCAATCAATCTATTTTAAACGCTGGATTACCGGTGCAAGTGAATTTCGAAAACAATGCTGCATTTGGTATTCAACAAAGAAATTATTTAGGGTTAAGATTAGATTACATGGCTAAAAATTCTATCAAAGAACAATTGGCCATTGGAGGAACAATTGTGCGCTTGGGCGAAAGGCCATTCTTTACAAAAAATGTATTGGGTGAAGATCCTATCCGCAATACGATGTTTGGCTTGGATGTAAATTATAGAAAAGAAACACCGCGCCTAACCAAATTGTTAGATAAACTACCCTTCTATTCTACCGTAGCGCCGTCTACTATAAATTTTTATGCCGAAGGTGCTTATTTAAAACCGGGTCATGCGCCACAAATTGGTAGAGGTGCTGCCGGCGTTATTTATATAGATGATTTTGAAGGCAGTAAATCTGGTATTGATTTACGATTCCCTGCCATTAGTTGGACCTTGGCTTCTACGCCTTTTGGTGCAACCGATGCTTTAGGTAATGTTTTATTCCCCGAAGCAAGTTTAAATAACAACCTCACTTATGGTAAGAACAGGGCTAAATTGGCTTGGTATCAAATTGAACCGGCGTTACAACAATTTAGAGGCGTAAATAATCCTTTGGCCGATAACCGTGATGAGTTGAGTGATCCTCGAGTACGTTTGGTTAAGCAGAGTGAAATCTTCCCACAAAGAACAACCGATTTGGACAAAATCAATTAACCACTTTCGATTTGGCGTAT